>NZ_BAAIFY010000005.1:0-226472 GCF_054653575.1 Nocardioides pyridinolyticus
GTTCGCCTTCGCCGCGGCCTTCTGCTGCTTCTTGTAGTCGCGCACCTTCTGCAGCGACGCCTCGTCCACGACGTCGGCCACCGAGCGGAAGCCGTCCTCCGCGTAGGCACCCACGGCGGCCTCCCAGCCTTCGGGACGTACGCCGAGCTGCTTGGCCAGGAGCGCCACGAAGATCTGCGCCTTCTGCTTGCCGAACCCGGGCAGTGCCTGCATCCGCTTCATCAGGTCGCGGCCGTCGGCCGCCTCGGTCCAGATCCGCTCGGCGTGGCCGTCGTACTCGTCGACGACGATCCCGGCCAGCTCCTGGAGCCGGGCCGCCATCGAGCCGGGGAACCGGTGGATCGCCGGCGGCGTGCCGCACAGCGCCGCGAACTCGACCGGGTCCGCCGCGGCGATCCGCGCCGGCTCGAGCGTGCCGAAGCGGTCCAGGACCTTCGCCGGCCCGCGGAACGCGTGCTCCATGGGGTACTGCTGGTCGAGCATCATCCCGACGAGCAGGGCGAACGGGTCGTCGGTGAGGACCTGGTCGGCGGCGGGGTCGCCGGTGATGTGGATGGTCACTCAGTCGGCCTTGACCGCCAGGACCGGGCAGTGGGCGTCGAGCAGCACCCGCTGGGCGTTGCTGCCCAGGATGAGCTTGCCGACCGGCGAGCGGCGGCGCAGGCCGATCACGATGAGCTCGGCCTCGTTGGCCTCGGCGATGCTGATCAGGTCCTCGGCGGGCTCGAAGCCGCGCACCAGCTGACGCACGTCGAAGGGCACCCCGGCGCCCTCGAGCTTCTTGCGCACGGCGTCCATCTCGCGGTCGGCCTGGGTCGAGGCGTTGCTGTCGAACTCGCTGCCGCCGCGGTGGGAGTTGACGACGACGAGCTTGGCGTCGCGCAGCCTGGCCTCGTCGATGGCGGTGGCCAGGGCAGCCTCACCCTCCGGCTTGGGCACGTACCCCACGACGACGGTTCCCATCGATGCCTCCCGGTCCGATCTCAGACAAGTGCTGCGGATGCTCGGCACGCTATCCGATCGGCGCGCCGACGGCAGCCTGTGGACAGTCCCTACCCCGATCCGGCGATCCGGGAACCCTGGGTCCATGAACGCTGGGTCCATGAACGCTGGGTCCATGAACGGGACCGTCGAGGGCATCGCCGTGCCGCTCCCCCGCCCCCTCGCCGCGGTGCTGCGCCGGGCCGCGCTCGACCACGCGCGGGCCGAGCGGCGTCGCGGCTTCCCACCGCTGCTCCACGTCGGCTTCCCCGGCGGCCATGAGGAGGTCTTCGCGCTGCGTCCCGAGGACCCGCGCGACCACGCCGTCCGCGCCGACGTGCTGGCCGCGATGCTGCAGCGGGTGCGCCGGGTCGCCGGCGCCGTCCCCCTCGTGTGGCTGACGCGCACCGGCCCGCTCGACCTGCAGGACGTCGACGCCGCGTGGCTCGCGTCCGCCCGGACCGCCGCGGGCGAGGCCGGCATCACCCTCACGATGGTCGTGGTCACCCGGCGCGGCTGGTTCGACCCGCGCAGCGGCGTGCGCCGCGAGTGGAAGCGGCTGCGGGACCGGTCTCAGTCCCAGGTGTGAACCGGCTCGTTGGTGTGCATCCGCTCGCGGTAGTCGCGCAGCGTCGCCCGCAGCGCGTCGAACCGGGGCTGGCCGCGGCGGGCGGAGTGCATCCGCCGCACGAACCACTCGGCGCCGTTGACCCCGGTCAGGCAGCGCTGCTCGATGATGCCCAGCAGCCGGTCCCGCTCCTCGGCCGAGGCGCCCCACGCGGCCAGGCCCTCGTGGGCCATCGGCAGCAGCCGGCGCAGCACCAGCTCGGTGGCACGCACCTGCCCGACACCGGGCCAGTAGACCTGCGCGTCGATGCCCTGGCGGGCGGCGACGTGGAAGTTCTCCTCGGCCGCGCTGAAGGACATCTGCGACCACAGCGGGCGCTCGCTCTCGGCGACCGCGCGGACCAGGCCGAAGTAGAACGCCGCGTTGGCGATCGTGTCGACGACCGTCGGGCCGGCCGCGAGGATGCGGTTCTCGACGCGCAGGTGCGGGGTGCCGTGGGCGATGTCGTAGACCGGACGGTTCCAGCGGTAGATCGTGCCGTTGTGCAGCCGCAGCTCCGGCAGCGCCGGGGTGTCGCCGCGCTCGAGGACCTCGAGCGGGTCCTCGTCGTCGGTGACGGGCAGCAGCGCCGGGAAGAACCGGACGTTCTCCTCGAACAGGTCGAACACCGAGGTGATCCACCGCTCCCCGAACCACACCCGCGGGCGGACGCCCTGCGCCTTCAGCTCCTCGCTGCGGGTGTCGGTGGCCTGCTCGAACAGCGGGATCCGGGTCTCGCGCCACAGCTCCTTGCCGAGGAGGTACGGCGCGTTCGCGGCCAACGCGACCTGGATCGAGGCGATCGCCTGCGAGGCGTTCCAGTACTCGGCGAACTGGTCGGGCGAGGTCTGCACGTGGAACTGCGTGCTGGTGCAGGCCGCCTCGGGGACGATGGAGTCCGCGGTGGTGCGCAGGCGCTCGGTCCCGTCGATGGCGATCGTGATGTCCTCGCCGCGGGCGTTGAGGATCTGCTCGCTCAGCAGCTTGTAGCGCGGGTTGGCGCTCAGCGAGTCCGGGCTCATGTGGCCCTCGGCGAGCGTCGGCAGGATGCCGATCATCACCATGTGGGCGCCGACCTGCGCCGACTTCGCCTCGGCGTCGTTGAGGCTGCGCCGCAGGGTGTCCTCGAACGTGGTGAGCCCGCTCTCGCGGATCTTCGCGGGCGGCACGTTGATCTCGATGTTGAACTGGCCGAGCTCGGTCTGGAAGTCCGGGTGGGCGATCGCCTCGAGCGCCTCGGCGTTCTTCAGCGCCGGGTCGCCTCTGTCGTCGACGAGGTTGAGCTCGACCTCGAGCCCGGTCATCGGGTCGTCGGTGTCGAACCGGGCCTCCCGCAGCATCCGCGCGAACACGTCGAGGTTGCGCCGGACCTTCTCGCGGTGGCGCGTGCGATCGGCGCGGGAGAACTCCTGAGCTTCCACCTCTTCGCCCATGACGAGACCTTAGAGCCTTCCGTGCGGGTCGCGGGCGGTCCAGGACGCTTCCGTGCGCGCGATCAGGTCGTCGACGACGCCGACGACGTCGCCGGAGCGCTCGTAGGCGGCGCGCTGGCGGGCGGCACCGCTCTCCCGCACCGCGCGCTCCAGACCGGCACGGGCCAGGTCCAGGTCGCCCGCCTCCTCGAGCGCCGCGCGCACGTGGTCGACCAGCGCGGCGAGCACCTCGCCGGCCGGGCGCAGCGCACGGTCTCCGGGGTGCACCAGCGAGTCCGCCAGGCCGAAGCGGGCGGCCCGCCACTGAGCGGCACGGAGGGCCTCCACGCGCCAGCGGGGCGGCTCCTGGCCCGCCTCCCAGTCGCGCGCCGCCGTCTCCACCAGCCCGCGGGCCAGGGCGGCGACCAGGACCGCCTCGGCCGGGTCGGTGCAGGTGTCGCAGATCCGCACCTCCACGGTCGGCTGGCGTACCGCGAGCCGGGCGTCGAAGTAGAGCATCCCGTCGTCCCGGGCGGCGCCGCTGTCGAGCAGGAGCTGCCGGACCTCGCGGTAGCCGTCGACCGACCCGAACGCCTCCGTCGGGCCGGCGCTCGGCCAGCGGGCCCACACCTGGGAACGCCAGGAGGCGTAGCCGGTGTCCCGGCCGTTGGCGAACGGCGAGTTCGCACTGAGAGCGAGCAGCACCGGCAGCCACGGCGCGATCCGGTCGATCACGGCGACGCCCTCCTCCTCGGAGGCGATGTCGACGTGGACGTGCATGCCGCAGGTGCCGCCGTCACGGGCGACGTCACCGTAGGTGTCGACCATGTCGCGGTACCGGTCGTCGGGGCTCACGGCGTTCTGCTCGCCCCCGAGCGGGACCATCCCGCATGCGACGGTGGCCAGGTCCGTCGCGCGGGCGGCCTCGCCCGCGGTGCGGCGGGCCGCCACGAGCTGGGTGAGGGCGTCGGCGACGTCGAGGGTCGGGTCGGTGCGGGTCTCGAGCTGGTGGCGGAACAGCTCCTGGTCCACCTCGCCGGCCGCTCCTGACTCGCCGCTGTCGGTGCGGCCCCGCCCGTGCTCGCGGAACTCCTTGAGCACCCGCTGCGCGGCCGACACCACCTCTCGGCTGCGCGGGTCGATGATCAGCAGCTCCTCCTCCAGTCCGAGCTGTCGCACCATGCGCGGGCCGTACCCGGCGGTTCGGAGCGCCATTCATCGGGCGTCCTCCCACGCGTCCGGGGGCACCGCCTCGATGAGCACCCGCGCGACGAGCCCCCCGAGCGGGTGGTCGGGCTCGACCTCGGTGCACCGGTCGACGGCGCACCAGGCGAGCGCGCCGTCTCCGGCCTGCCACGCCGCCAGCGCGAGCAGCGCGGCCGGTGCCGCCACGAGCGGGTCCGGCGTACGGCGCACGACGTCGGTCCAGAACGCCACGTGCTCACGCGCCGTCGCCCGACCGAGCCCGCACCAGGCCGCGTCGCGCAGGTGCGGGTCGAGCAAGGCCCGCAGCAGGAGGGCCAGGTCGGCGTCGGACGCCGGCACGCCGGCGTGGACCAGCGCGGCGATCCACTCCGGCCCGGGCGGGTCGCCGCAGAGGTCGGCGAGCTCGCCGACGACCCGGGCCACCTGGTCGGGCTGCCGGGCGAGCTCGGCGCGGAGCTCGTCGCGCGAGCCGTGCAGCACCCGGCCGTCGAGCACCGCCTGCGCGCTGAAGGGGTGGGTGGTCAGGTCGTAGGGCACCTCGGGACCCGCCCGCCCCGCCGGGGCCCAGCGCTCGCCGTCGGCGCGGAGCACCTCGACGACCTCGACGCCGGCCCGCTCGAAGCAGCGGGTCACGGACCGCGCGGTGCGACGGGCCAGCCGCACGTCGGTCGTGTAGACGACGAACAGCACCTGCGGCGCCCGGTGGCGCAGGACGGGATCGAGCAGACAGTCGATCATCTCGGGCAGCTCCGACGGCCCGGGGGGCAGGTCGACCCGGGCGTGGAACGGGTGGCCGGCGCCGAAGGTCAGCATCGCCACCGAGTCGGTCGGGACGAACCCCAGGACCACCGGCACCACCGCCAGCACGTCCTCGGGCGTGCGGGCGGTGAAGTTCAGGACGGACGAGGCAGGAACGGTCATGGGACGACGGTCTCCGGGCGGCCCGACATCCGGCCGGTCCCGTGACGACGGCTGTGCAGGGGCCTGCGGGCGGGACTGCCTGTGGACGATGGGTGGGCCGTCGGCGCCGGGAGGTAGCGTGCGCGGCGTGCGAGCGGAAGCGTCGGTCCTCCACCTGGACCTCGACGCCTTCTTCGCGGCGGTCGAGCAGCGCGACAAGCCGTCCCTGCGGGGCAAGCCGGTCATCGTCGGCGGCGTCGGCGGCCGCGGGGTGGTGTCGACGGCGTCGTACGAGGCGCGGGTCTTCGGCGTCCGCTCGGCGATGTCGACGCGGGAGGCGCGCTCGCGGTGCCCGCACGCGGCGTTCCTGAGCGGCCGGTTCCACGCCTACCGCGCGACCAGCAAGGCGGTGATGGACCTGCTCCGGGCGGCGTCCCCGCTGGTCGAGCCGCTGTCGCTGGACGAGGCCTTCGTCGACCTCGCGGCCGCCGATCTGCCCGACCTCGAGGTCGCCACCGTGACCGCGTTCGCGGAGACCCTGCGGGCCCGGGTGACCGAGGTGACCGGGGGCCTGACCGCGTCCGTCGGCGTCGGCACGTCGAAGTTCGTCGCCAAGGTCGCGAGCGACCTGGACAAGCCGGACGGCCTCGTCGTGGTCGCCCCCGGCTCCGAGCGCGACCTGCTCCGCCCCATGGATGTACGCGTGATCCCGGGCGTCGGCCCCGCGACCTCCGAGCGGCTGCGCCGGGTCGGCATCCACACCGTCGCCGACCTGGAGAAGGTCAGCGTCGAGGAGATGGTCCGCCTGCTCGGCAACGCCAACGGCACCTGGCTCTACCACCTGGCCCGCGCCGAGGACGACCGCCCGGTCGAGCCCGAGCGCGAGGCCAAGTCCGTGAGCGTCGAGGGCACCTACGACACCGACCTCACCGACCGGTTGCTGATGGAGGGCCTGCTGACCCGGCAGGCGAACGACGTCGCCGGCCGCCTGCGCAAGCACGGGCTGTCCGGCCGGACGGTGTCGATCAAGGTGCGCCTGCACGACTTCACCACGATCAGCCGCTCCTCGACGCTCGGCTCCCCCACCGACAGCGCCGCCACCATCGCGCGGCTGGCGCGCGCCCTGCTCACCGACCTCGACACCTCCGGCGGCGTACGCCTGCTCGGCGTGGGGGTCTCCGGGCTCGCGGACTGGGTGCAGGAGGACCTCTTCGGCGAGTCGGGCGAGGAGGCGGAGGCCGAGCCGCTGCCCGAGGTCGAGGTGCCGCACCACTCGCGGCGCACGTGGGCGCCCGGGATGGACGTCGAGCACAGCGAGCACGGCCGCGGCTGGGTGTGGGGTGCCGGACGTGGGGTGGTGACGGTCCGCTTCGAGACGGCCGAGTCGCCGGCCGGACCGGTGCGGTCGTTCCGGGAGGACGACCCCGACCTCACGCCCTGGCGGCCTCCGGAGCCCGAGTGACGCGCCTGAACCGCACCGTCTCCCCCGGCCGCACCTGCGCGCACTGCCAGAGGTCGTCGGCCTGGACCACCCCGATCACCGGGTAGCCGCCCGTCGTCGGGTGGTCGGCCAGGAACACCACCGGCTGCCCGTCCGGCGGCACCTGCACCGCGCCGAGCACCATGCCCTCGGAGGCCAGCTCGCCGTCCCGGGTACGCCGGAGCGCCGGGCCCTCGAGCCGGAGCCCGACCCGGTTGGAGTCGGGGCCGACGGACCAGGCGGTCCGGCAGAGCACGTCGAGCGCGTCGGCGGCGAACCAGTCGTCGCGCGGTCCCGGCACCACCCGCAGGGCGCCGGGTCGCGGCGGGCGCGCGGTGTCGAGCGGCCGCGGCTCCGCCCCCGAGGGGCCGACCGGCAGCACGGTCCCGGCCTCGACGCGCGGCGGGCCGACCCAGGCGAGCGTGTCCGTCGACCGCGAGCCGAGCACCGGCTCGACCGCGATCCCGCCGGCGACGGCGACGTACGAGCGCAGCCCGGTCGCCGGCGGGTCGACCCGCAGCTCCGCGCCGCGAGCCAGCCAGGCGGTGCGGTGGGCGCCGGATGCGCCGGTCACCGCGACCCAGCAGCCCGTGTCGCTCCGGAGCACGAGCCCGCCGAGCAGCACCTCGAGCACGGCGGCGTCGGGGTCGTTGCCGACGAGCCGGTTGGCGAGCGCCGCCGCGGGTGCGTCCAGGGCGCCCGCGCGCGGCACGCCGAGGTGCGCGAACCCGCGGCGCCCGCGGTCCTGGACCGTCACCAGCGGCCCCACCTCGAGGATCTCGAGGCTCATCGCGCCACGAACCTGACGCGCGTGCCGGGCGCCAGCAGCGCCGGCTGCTCCCGGTCCTGGTCCCACAGCACCGCGTCGGTGCGGCCGAGCAGCCGCCACCCGCCCGGGGACGGCGTCGGGTAGACGCCGCACCAGGTGCCCGCGAGCCCCACGGAGCCCGCCTCGACCCGCGGCCGCGGCGACTCCAGCCGGGGTACGGCGAGCTCGCCGGGCAGCCCCGCCAGGTAGGAGAACCCGGGGGCGAAGCCGCAGAACTCGGCGACGTACTCGAGCTCGATGTGGCGGCGCACGACACCGTCGATGTCGGTGCCCCAGGCGTCCGCGAGGAAGGCCAGGTCGGGGCCGTCGTAGACGACCGGGACCTCGATCAGCTCGCCGGCCGGGAGCGACTGACCCGGCGTCCAGCCGTCGAGCGCCGCCAGGTCGGAGACGCCGTCGAAGAGCACGGTCGTGGCGGCCGGCACGATCTCGTCGGCGACCACCCGCCCGCGGGCCCAGGTGGCCAGCGCGAGGGCGGTCGCGGCGTCGCCCACCTCCGCGAGGACCGCGCGCGAGCCGACCGGACGGAGCTCCATGGCGTCAGTCTGGGGCGATCGGGAGACGAAGGCGTGCGAAATGGGTGAAGGCCCCCCGGTGGTATGAGCACCAGGGGGCCTTCGGCTTTGACCGGAAACGGTGACGCCCGATCGATCCGACGTTCGCTCCGACCCCGCCGACCCCGTCACCGGGCCGACGCCGCGAGTTGCCTCGCGGAGCGGATCCTCGCTCCTGTCCGATCCCCGCTCCCGCCTTGCGGCGGTTTCGGTAGGGAGAGTTCTACGTGGCCCGGCTCACACCCCGCAAGGGGATCGGGCGAACTCACAGGCTTCTCCACAAGAACGGGCCGGTCATCCACAACACGAGTGCACAGTCCACAAGATCCGGTCCAGACCTGTGGACTCATCCGAAGGGGCGCACCTCCACGCCGGCCTCCCGCAGCGCGCGGCGTACGGCGGTGGCGTGCTCGACCGCCCCGGGCGAGTCGCCGTGCAGGCAGAGCGAGTCGACGGTCTCGGCCAGCACCAGGGCCTGGGCGACGATCGCGGCCTCGTCGGTGACCAGCGCGCCGGGCTCCGAGCGCGGGACCAGCCGGCCCTCGGCGGTGTAGCCCCGGTCCGGGAACCCCTCGTGGAACACCGCCCGGCCGGCCGCGACCGCGCGGGTCAGCAGCACGCCCGGCATGCCGAGCACGGGCAGCTCGTCCGAGCCCGCCAGGACCGCCGCCGCCTGCTCCTCGTCGTCGAGCACCCGGTGGTAGAGGGCGCCGTGCGGCTTGAGGTAGCGGACCCACGTCCCCGCCTCCCCGGCGATCGCCGCGAGGGTCCCGACCTGGTCGGCGACCTGCTCGCGCAGCACCTCGTAGGGAACGTCCCGGGCCACGCGGCCGAAGCTCTCCCGGTCGGCGTAGGAGACCTGCGCGCCGACCGCGACGCCCCGCGCGGCGGCCTCGGCGCACACCGCGCGCATGATCGCCGGCGTCCCGGCGTGGTAGCCGCACGCGACGTTCGCGCTGGTCACGACCGCGAGCAGCGCCGCGTCGTCGGTGACCTCCTCACCGAGGTCCGCGTTCAGGTCGACCATGGTCCCGACGCTATCGTCGCGGCCATGCAGCCCCCCGTCGCGGAGAAGCGACCGACCAGCACGGAGATCCACGGCCACACCCGCACCGACGACTACGAGTGGCTGCGCGAGAAGGAGTCGCCCGAGGTGCTGGCGTACCTCGAGGCCGAGAACGCCTACACCCAGGAGCGGACCGCCCACCTCGCCGACCTGCGGCAGGCGGTCTTCGGCGAGATCAAGGCCCGCACCCGCGAGACCGACCTGTCGGTGCCGACCCGCAACCGCGGCTACTGGTACTACGGGCGCTCCTTCGAGGGCAGGGAGTACGGCGCCTCCTGCCGCGTCCCCGTGGCCGACCCGGACGACTGGACGCCGCCCCAGCCCGCGGAGGACACCGCGCCCGACCAGCCCGCGCTGCCCGGCGAGCAGGTGCTGCTCGACCTCGACCAGCTCGCCGACGGCCACGAGTTCTTCTCGCTCGGCGGCTCGTCGGTCAGCCCGGACGCGAACCTGCTCGCCTACTCCACCGACGTGGTCGGGGACGAGCGGTACACGATCCGCATCAAGGACCTCGGCACCGGCGAGCTGCTCGACGACGAGATCACCGGCGTGCTCGGCGGCGCCACGTGGGAGCGCGACGGCACGGCGTTCTACTACACGACCACCGACGAGTCCTGGCGCGCCGACAAGATCTGGCGGCACCGGCTCGGCACCGCGCAGGCCGAGGACGAGCTGGTGCACCACGAGGAGGACGGCCGGTTCTGGGTCGGGGTCGGACGCACGCGCAGCGACCGCTTCATCGTCGTGGCCAGCGGCTCGAAGACCACCTCGGAGTACCGCTTCCTCGACGCCGACTCCCCCGACGACGGCTTCCGGGTCTTCTCCGAGCGGCGCGAGGGCGTCGAGTACTCCCTCGACCACGCGGTCATCGCCGGCCAGGACGTCTTCCTGGTGATGCACAACCACACCGGCGCCGACTTCGAGCTCGCGACCGCTCCGATCGCACCGACCCGGCCGGAGGACTGGGCGCCGCTGATCGCCCACGACCCCGCCGTACGCCTCGAGGACGTGGACGCCTTCGCCGGCCACCTGGTCGTGCACCAGCGCAGCGACGGCCTCACCCAGCTCCGGATCCTCGAGCTCGGGCCGGACGGCGTCGGCGAGGACTATCTCGTCGAGTTCGACCACGCCGTCTACACCGTCGGCTCGGCGGGCAACCCCGGCTTCCACCAGCCCGTGGTCCGGCTGGGCTACACGACGATGGCGGTGCCGTCGTCGGTCTACGACTACGACGTCCGCACCCGCGAGCTGACGCTGCTGCGGCGCGCGCCGGTGCTCGGCGGCTACGACCCCGCCGACTACGAGGAGCACCGGCTCTGGGCGACCGCCCCCGACGGCGAGCAGGTGCCGATCTCGATCGTCGCGAAGCGCGGCGCGCGCGAGGGCGTCGGCGGCGGCACCGGCCCGGTGCCCGTCCTGCTCTACGGGTACGGCGCCTACGAGACCTCGATCGACCCCTACTTCTCGATCGCGCGGCTCTCGCTGCTCGACCGCGGCGGTGCCTTCGCGATCGCGCACGTGCGCGGCGGCGGCGAGATGGGCCGGCGGTGGTACGACGGCGGCAAGCTGTTCGCCAAGCAGAACTCCTTCTCCGACTTCGTCGCCTGCGCCCGCCACCTCGTCGACCGGGGCTGGACGACGCCGGACGTGCTGGTCGCCGAGGGAGCCAGCGCCGGCGGGCTCCTCATGGGCGCGGTCGTGAACCAGGCGCCCGAGCTGTTCGCGGGCGTGGTCGCGGGCGTGCCGTTCGTGGACGCGCTCACGACCATGCTGGACGCGACGCTGCCGCTGACCGTGACCGAGTACGACGAGTGGGGCAACCCCGAGGCCGACCCCGAGGTCTACGAGTACATGGCGTCGTACGCGCCGTACGACAACGTCGCCGCCGTCGACTACCCGCCGATCCTGGCGGAGACCTCCCTCAACGACACCCGGGTGCTCTACGTCGAGCCGGCCAAGTGGGTGGCGCGGCTGCGCGCGACCGCGGCCGGGCGCCGGGACTTCCTGCTGCGCACCGAGATGGCGGCCGGGCACGGCGGCGTGTCGGGCCGGTACAAGGCCTGGCACGACCGGGCGTTCTCGCTCGCGTGGATCCTCGATCGGATGGGCCTGGCCTGACCGTCACACGACCGCGTACGTCCTCCAGAGGTCGATGACCCACTGGTTGAAGTACGGCGACCAGGTGTTGCGGCCGAACCAGCGCGTGCAGCCGAAGACGCCGGCATCGGCGCAGCTCACGATCGTGTTGTCGCCGTGGCTCACCACCCCGGTCACGTACCACTGGCCGTTGATGTACTGGAAGAACGGACCCCCACTGGCACCCCCGTTCGTGTAGCCCCCGATGGCGTACTCGTACCAGCCCGAGCCCTGGTGGTCGTAGTAGTTGAAGATGGCCGAGTAGTTGTAGTACGCGTAGCAGGACGGGTAGCCCGCGGCGCCGTAGCTGGGACAGTTGCCCGTGAACCATCCCTCGGCCGGGTAGCCCTCCTGGAGCACTGGCGCGTTCGCCGTGCCCGCGTAGATCGCGAACCAGCCGTGGTAGTCACCCGCGTAGTAGCCCTGGCTGGTCGGCGGAAGCACGACCACGGCGTAGTCGAGGGGCGCCCAGCCCTGGTCGTAGGCGACGTAGTAGTCGGCACCGGACGCGACCCAGGTACCGGAGGTCTGGCCGCCGACCTGACCGGCCTCCCACACGAAGTTCGTCATCCCGGAGACGCAGTGCGCGGCGGTGATGAGGAGGTTCCGGGCGACGAGCGTGGCACTGCAGGAGCCGACCGACTGCGCGTTGCTCATGTAGAGGCGCCCCACCCGCGCGTCGTAGCTGCCGGCCGGCAGGTAGTCGGACTGGTAGGAGTCGTAGGCGGGATAGACGAGCGATGGGTCGTCGCGCGTGGCGCCGGGGAGGCCGGGGAGGCCGGGGAGCGGCACCGGGTGAGCACGGGCTCGCGCCAACCGGGCCCGGGTCCAGAACTCGCGGACCTTCGACGGGTTCTGCGTCAGGTGCACGACCTGCTTGTCGTGGCCGGGCGGCGGCGCCACCTTCCCGGTCCGGTCGCCGGGAGGAGGGCCCGGCGGAGTCGGTGGCGGGGGGATCACCCATGCGTGCCAGCCCACAGCGGTCACCGTGACCCGCGCGTCCCCACCGAGGTTCCTGACGACGAACCGGCCGTCCTCGAAGGCGACGGGTGCGACCGCCATCGCGTTCGACGTCTCCCCGGCGCGGTAGCTGATGGCGCCGACGGTCGTGGCAGGGTCGCCCGCGCGGTAGAGCGCGACCCGGCCGGGACGCGACGCACCGGTGACCGTGACGTTCACCAGCAGTGACTGGACGCCCACGTCGGGGATCCTGCCCGCTCCCGCCGTACCGACGACCTGGACGTCGCCGTCGCTGAGACGTCCCGAGAAGAGGCTCTCGGCCGGGATCAACGAGCTCTGGCCGGTGACGATGTCGTCGCCCGGTCGCTGGAAGTAGCCGACCGCGACCACCCGGACGTGCGTGGCCCGACCTGCTCGGAGCGTGAACCTTCCACCGGTGCCCAGCTTGACGAGGGCGAGCTGCGTCTCGTTCCCGGCGGCGTAGGACAGGACCTGCGTACCGGCCGCGGCGCCTGCCGGTCGGGCCAGCAGGCTGCCCGGTCCCGTCGGCCGGGAAGCGGTGATCGACACGGCGACCGCGGTGACGTCGGTACGCGGGATCCCGGCGCGACCCGTCGCCTGGACCGTCAGACCCGCTCCTGCGCCCAGCCGGCGGCCGCCGGCCGTGCTGGCGAGGAGGGCCGGGTCGATGGCGTGGAACTGGGACCCGGTAGCCGGGCTGCCGGCCAGGAACGCGAACTCCTCGTACCAGCCGACCGCGTCGACCCGGACCGTGACGGTCCGGGTCGAGGTCAGCACGACCCGTCCCCGGTCGTCGAGCTTCGCAGTGGCGAGCGCCGTGGCCGCCGAGCGGCGCGGGTAACGCACGGCGGCTGCGCGTGGTTCGCCGGTCTCGGGCGACTGGACCCGCAGGCTTCCCGGCCTCGCGGCACCGGACGCCGTCACCTCGAGGGCGACGGCGAGCACCCCTGACGCGGGCACGCCCGCTCTCCCGGTGACCCTGACCTGCTGGGGCAGGCCGGCCCGAAGTGTCAGCCGGACGACGCGAGCGCCGACGAGCGGGGTGTAGCCACTCACCCCGTCCCCCACCTCCGGGGTGAAAGGATCCGCCGTGGCGGCAGACGGTGCAGTCGGCGGGGGGCTCGCACCCGCCGGAACGCTCGCCGGAACTGCCGCACCGGCCAGGACCGCTGCGAGGACACCGAGAGGGACGATTCGTGTGCGCAGTGACATGGCGACCTCCGTGGCCGCCGAACGTAGGGGCGCCCGGCTGGCCGCGACGCCGGCGAGGACGCGACTTCACCAGTCTTGGGCACTCGAGCGCGGTCGGTCGGCCCTGAGAGTTTTCTGAGAGTTGCGCGGCGAGGCAACTCCGCAGGGGTCCCGCACGTCGTTCCGGGTACATGGTCCGAAGGTTTGGCCAGGGAATCCGCTGGTCACCGAGGACGTTGTACAGCACGTGTGGGGGCGCAGCGGCGTCGTCCACCGGTAGAAGAGGAGGGCGTCCCATGGCAACACGTACTGCACCGAGCCGGACCCGCGAGATCGAGGGCCGCGACAGCGTCGGCCTGTACCTCGACGAGATCGCCCGGAACCCCCTCCTCGACGCCGCCGCCGAGGTGGAGCTCTCCAAGGCGATCGAGGCGGGCCTGATGGCCGAGCACCTCCTCGCGGAGGGCCGCGTGGGCCGGAAGAAGGGCGGAGCCCCGATGACGGCCACGCAGGAGGAGCTCGAGTGGCTGGCCGAGGAGGGCCGCAAGGCCGTCGACACGTTCATCACCGCCAACCTGCGCCTGGTCGTCTCGATCGCGCGGAAGTACGGGCGGGCGCAGATGCCGATGCTCGACCTGATCCAGGAGGGCAACACCGGCCTGATCCGGGCGGTCGAGAAGTTCGACTACACCAAGGGCTACAAGTTCTCGACCTACGCGACGTGGTGGGTGCGCCAGGCGATCACCCGCGGCATCGCGCAGCAGGCCCGCGTCGTGCGTCTCCCCGTGCACGTGGTCGAGGAGCTCAACCAGGTCGGCGGCGCGCGCCGTACCCTCGAGCGGCAGCTGGGTCGCGACCCGGAGCCGCAGGAGATCGCGACGGAGCTCGGCATGGACGTCGACCGGGTCCTCGACCTGATGTCATGGGGCCGCGAGCACGTCTCGCTCGACACCCCCGTCGACGAGGACGGCGACACCTCGCTGGGCGACCTGATGGCCCAGGAGTCCTCGCCGGGCCCGGATCTCACGGTCCTCGACGTCGAGGCGCGGGAACGGCTCAACAACCTGGTCGGCCAGCTCGACGAGCGCGCCGCGGACATCATCCGCTCGCGCTACGGCCTGGTCGACGGCCGGCAGCACAAGCTCGCCGACATCGGCCAGAAGCACGGCATCTCCGCCGAGCGGGTCCGCCAGCTCGAGCGCGAGGCGCTGCAGAAGCTGCGTCGCCTGGGTGACCCGGACCTGGCTGCCTGACCCCTCGCGTCCTTCCGGACCGCTCGACCCGCTCGCCCTCTCAGCGAGCGGGTCGAGACCATTTCGGGGGTGGTCAGGACCCGGTGAGCTCGGCGTAGACCTCCTCCACGCGAGCGCGCAGCTCGTCGCGGGTGCCGGTGTTGACGATCAGGTGGGTGGCGATCGCGCGGCGCTGCTCGGGGGTCGCCTGGGCGGCGATGCGGGACTCGGCGTCGGCGCGGGCCCAGCCGCGGTCGCGGAGCATCCGCTCGACCTGCACCTCGGCCGGGGTCTCGACGACGATGACGGCGTCGAAGGTGTCGGCCCGGCCGGTCTCGGCGAGCAGCGGGATGTCGTGGACGACGAGGCCGTCCTCCGGGGCCGAGGCCTCGAGCTCGGCGTACCGCTCGAAGACCAGCGGGTGCACGATGGCCTCGAGCTGCTTGCGCTT
Source organism: Nocardioides pyridinolyticus (assembly GCF_054653575.1). Classification (NCBI taxonomy): domain Bacteria; kingdom Bacillati; phylum Actinomycetota; class Actinomycetes; order Propionibacteriales; family Nocardioidaceae; genus Nocardioides; species Nocardioides pyridinolyticus. The sequence continues at coordinate 15,027 of NZ_BAAIFY010000005.1, forward strand.
GGCCTCGTCGTTGAAGACGATCTGCCCGAGCCTCGGCCGGTCCAGGTCACCCGACTCCGTCAGGATCTCGGGCCCGAAGGCCTCCACCACCCGGGCCAGCCCCGGTGTGCCCTTCTCGACCACCTCGCGGGCGAGCAGATCGCCGTCGATGATCGTCGCGCCGAGCTCGGCGAGGATCGCGGACACGGTGCTCTTGCCCGAGGCGATGCCCCCGGTCAGTCCGACGCGCATGCGGACAGGCTAGAGGGCCGGGCTCCCGACTAACCTCTGCCCCGTGGGAGACGGACTACACGAGGGCGACCGCGTCGCGCTGCTGGTTCCCGGCTCCGAGTCCTACCTGGCGACCGTGCTGGCCCTCCTCGCCCGCGGGGTCGTGCCGATCCCGCTCGACCCGCGGCTGACGGCGTACGAGCGGGAGCGGGTCCTCGCCGGCCTCTCGCCCACGGTGGTCGTGGAGGACCCCGCCGACCTCGAGAGGTACGCCGGCGACGCCGGTCTGCCGCGCGCCCGCCCGATGCACGTGACCAGTGGCACCACCGGCACCCCCAAGGGGGTCTGGAGCGGCGTGCTCGACCGTGCGGGCGCGGAGGCCCTGGTGGCCGAGGAGCGCGAGATGTGGGGCTTCCGCGCGGACGACGTGCACCTCGTGCTGAGCCCGCTGTACCACTCCGCGCCGCTGCGGTTCGCGACCGGGACCGTGCTCGCCGGCGGCCGCGTCGTGGTCCCGGGGGCCTTCGACCCGGCGCGGGTGACCGCGGCGATCGAGGCGGAGCTGCCGACGACGGTGTTCTGCGTGCCCGCGCACCTCCAGCGGCTGTTCGCGTACTGGGACGAGCACGGCGCACCCGACCTGAGGAGCTTCCGGCTGGTCGCCCACGCGGGCGCGCCCTGCCCGGACGCCACCAAGCGGCGGCTGGTCGACGCCTTCCCGGACGGCACGACGTGGGAGTTCTACGGCGCGACCGAGGGCCAGTTCACCGCCTGCCGCAGCGAGGAGTGGCTGGAGCGGCCCGGAACCGTCGGGCGCGCCCGCCCCGGGCGGTCGCTGGCGCTCGACCCGGACGGCACGGTCTGGTGCCGGGTGCCGGCGTACGCCCGGTGGGAGTACTACGGCGACCCGGAGAAGACCGCGGCGGCCTGGCGCGGCGACGCGTTCAGCGTCGGCGACGTGGGCCGTCTCGACGACGACGGCTACCTCTACCTCGACGGCCGACGCCACGACCTGATCATCACCGGCGGCGTGAACGTCTACCCGCTCGAGGTCGAGCACGCACTGCGCGAGCATCCGGGCGTCGAGGACGTCGCGGTGTACGCCGTCCCGGACGAGCGCTGGGGCCAGCGGGTGTGCGCGGCGGTGGTCGGCAGCGCGAGCGCCGCCGACCTGGACGCGTTCGCGCGCGAGCGGCTGGCGCCGCCGAAGCGGCCCAAGGAGTACCACCACCTCGACGACCTGCCGCGCACGCTGACCGGCAAGGTCCGGCGCGACCGGCTGGCTACTCCACCGGGCTGACCGTGCCCACGGAGACGGCGGTGACGCAGGCGGTCCCGGAGCCCTCGGCCATCTGGAGCTCGAAGGTCGTCGGCGTCCCGGAGAACGTCACCAGATGGCTGCGCACGATCCAGAACCCTAGGGGCTCAGCCGGCGAAGCGCCGCCGATACTGCTGGGGGCTCAGACCACGCACGCGCGCGAAGTGGTGGCGGAGCGTGGCCGCGTTGCCGAAGCCCACCTCGTCGGCGATCCAGTCGATCGGGTGGTCGGTGCGCTCGAGCAGCTCCTCGGCCGCCTGGACGCGCTGCTTGGTGACCCAGGCGTGCGGCGTCGTCCCGGTCTCGTCGCGGAAGCGCCGCGCGAACGTGCGGTCGGACATGTGGCTGCGCCGGGCCAGCGCCTCGACGCTGAGGTCCTCGGTGAGGTTCTCGACGACCCACTGGAGCAGCGGCCCGAGCGTCTCGGCGTCGCAGTCGGGCACGGCCCGGGCGATGAACTGGGCCTGGCCGCCGTCGCGGTGCGGCGGCACGACGATCCGGCGGGCGGTGGTCGCGGCGACCCGGGCGCCGAACTGCTGGCGCATCAGGTGCAGCGACGCGTCGATGCCGGCGGCCGAGCCGGCGCCGGTGAGGACCGTGCCGTCCTGGCAGTAGAGGACGTCCGGGCACACCCGGGCCTCGGGGTAGGTCTGGGCGAGCAGGTCGGTGTAGCGCCAGTGGGTCGTGCACTCGCGGCCGTCGAGCAGGCCGGCCGCGCCCAGCTCGAAGACGCCCGAGCAGTGGGCGTAGACGATGGCACCGCGCTCGTACGCCGCCCGCACGGCCTCCAGCACGGCCGGGTCGTGGTCGAGGAAGCTGTGCTTGGGGCTCAGGCAGACCAGGTCGGCGTCGAGGGTGGCGTCGAGGTCGCGGTCGACGTGCAGGTCGTAGTCGGAGCGGCCCTGCACGCGGCCGGGACGGGGGGTGCACACCCGGAAGTCGAAGACCGGATTGTCGTCCTCGGGGTGGTAGGACTCCCCCCACACCTCGACCAGCGAGCCGAGCCCGAAGGGCTCCGCCCCGGCCTGGACGATCACCGCCACGGTCTGCATGGGGACAGCGTGCCCCACGAGTGGCGGAAAATCAACGAACACTGACTTTTCTGCCACTCGTGGCAGGATCCCATCAGGCGCAGGATTACTGCCATGAACGAGCTGCTGATCCTCCTCCTGATCGTGACCGTCACGGCCCTGAGCATCGAGACGCTCCGTCGGGTCCTCCACGACGGCTCCGGGCCGCAGCGCCCGCCCGTCTCCCACGTCGAGGACGCGCGGTTCCTGCCGCCGTCCGTCCGCTGACCGTTGGAGATCCGTCTCCCGAATGCCGACGGCCCGTCCGAACCAGGTTCGGACGGGCCGTCGGATCGTTCAGGCGATCAGCCGGGGATCAGCCGGGCGATCAGTTGCCGCCGGTCAGCTTCTCGCGGAGCGCCTGGAGCGCCTCGTCGGACGCCAGCGAGCCGCCGGTCGAGGCCTCGGCCTCGTCCGCACCACCGCTGGAGTACGAGGTGGCCTCGCCGGCCTCGACCTCGGCCTTGGCGGCCTCGGCCTGCTGCTTGACGTGCGCCTCCCAGCGGGCGTGCGCCTTGGCGTACTGGTCCTCCCAGATCGCGCGCTGCTCGTCGAAGCCCTCGAGCCACTCGCCGGTCTCCGGGTCGAAGCCCTCGGGGTAGACGTAGTTGCCCTGCTCGTCGTAGGTGGCCGTCATGCCGTACAGCGTCGGGTCGAAGTCCTCGACGTCCGCCGCGGTCGCGGTCTCGTTGGCCTGCTTGAGCGACAGCGAGATCCGGCGACGCTCGAGGTCGATGTCGATGATCTTGACCATGACGTCGTCGTTGACCTGGACGACCTGCTCGGGGATCTCGACGTGACGCTCGGCGAGCTCGGAGATGTGCACCAGGCCCTCGATGCCCTCCTCGACGCGGACGAACGCACCGAACGGCACCAGCTTGGTGACCTTGCCCGGGACGATCTGACCGATCTGGTGGGTGCGGGCGAAGTGCTGCCACGGGTCCTCCTGCGTCGCCTTCAGCGACAGGGAGACACGCTCGCGGTCCATGTCCACGTCGAGCACCTCGACGGTGACCTCGTCACCGACGGCGACGACCTCGGACGGGTGGTCGATGTGCTTCCAGGACAGCTCCGAGACGTGGACGAGACCGTCGACGCCGCCGAGGTCCACGAACGCACCGAAGTTGACGATCGAGGAGACGACACCCTTGCGGATCTGGCCCTTCTGGAGCTGGGTCAGGAAGCCGTGGCGCACCTCGGACTGGGTCTGCTCGAGCCACGCGCGACGCGACAGGACGACGTTGTTGCGGTTCTTGTCGAGCTCGATGATCTTCGCCTCGAGCGTCTGGCCGACGTAGGGCTGCAGGTCGCGGACGCGACGCATCTCCACGAGGGAGGCCGGCAGGAAGCCGCGCAGGCCGATGTCCAGGATCAGGCCGCCCTTGACGACCTCGATGACGGTGCCCTCGACGACGCCGTCCTCCTCCTTGACCTGCTCGATGGTGCCCCAGGCGCGCTCGTACTGGGCGCGCTTCTTGGACAGGATCAGGCGGCCTTCCTTGTCCTCCTTCTGGAGGACCAGGGCCTCGACCTTGTCGCCGACCTCGACGACCTCGTTGGGGTCGACGTCGTGCTTGATCGACAGCTCACGCGAGGGGATGACGCCCTCGGTCTTGTAGCCGATGTCGAGCAGGACCTCGTCCCGGTCGACCTTGACGATGGTGCCATCGACGATGTCACCGTCGTTGAAGTACTTGATGGTCGCGTCGATCGCGGCGAGGAAGTCCTCTTCGGATCCGATGTCGTTGACGGCCACCTGGGGGGCGTCGTAATCGGGAAGAGTGGAGATGGTGCTCGTCATAAGGAAGTGTTGTCCTTGGATGGATGGAGTCGTGCGGGCACGACGGAAGTCCTTGGTTCACTACCGATACTCACCCGTTCTGCTGGTGGTGGCGAGATAGCGAGCACGGATCCGCTCTGTCTGGGACCTGGGCAGACCTCCGGCGCAACCTAAAGACTACGCGGGGTCCGCGAGCCGCGTCCAACCGGCGGGCGTTTCCGTCCGGACCGCCCGGGTACCGGGGGCCGCGAGTGGTGCCGAAGCAGGGCACCACGCCGGAGTTTTCCCGAACTCCGTGAGTGTGCTCGAGCCCAGGGCCTCTGTCGAGGTTCGGGCACATGGGGCTCCGGTCAGCACGTCCAGGAGGGCTCCCTCCATGCGATTTCCATCTTCGCTCGCGCTCGGCGCGGGTGTGACCACCTTGTCCCTGGCGCTGTACGGCGCCGCCTCGGTGCCGGCGCAGGGCGCACCGCCCCTGGCCGCCGCCGCGGCACCTCCGACCCAGGTCGCGGCGGGCACGTCGGCCGAGATCCTGCACCTCTCCACGCTCGCGGTCCCCGGTGCCGGCACGCTCGCCGACGCCGCCGTGGGGGTCTCGACCGGCGCCGTCGACGGCACCGGCTCGCCGCGGTCGAAGGCGTCGGCGTCGAACCTGTCGGCGGCGCTCGCCGACCAGGCGCTGCCGGACCTGCTCGCGACCGCGTCGCAGCAGGCGCCGCCCGACCACCTCTCCCCCGCGACCGCCCGCTCGATCGACGGCCAGGTCCCGGGACTCCTGTCGCTGGGCGTCTCGACCGCCTCGGCCCAGGCTCGCTGGGCGGCCGACGACTCCTGCCTGGCACCGGGCGCACCGCTGACGCAGTCCTCGGTCTCGACCGCGGACCTGGCCACCGACGCCGTGCCGGGAGCGGGTGCCCTGCTCACGCTGCCCGGCACGGCGTCCACCAGCCAGGACACCGTGCTCGCCGGCGGCGACGTGCGCCGGGTCGTCACGACCGCGCGCGGCAGTGCCGTCGACCTCGGCCTGCTGGGTGGCCAGCTGCAGGTCTCGGTCGCCGACGCCCCGACGCTCCGTGCGGTGGCCATCGGAACCGACGGCGGCGCCCGGGTCGAGTGGAACGCCCCGCTCGTGCGGGTCACCGCCAACGGCGAGTCGCAGGACCTGCCGGTTGACGGCAGCCCGGTCGAGTTCACCTCGCCGGACAACCCGCTGCTGCACGTCGAGCTCAGCGTCGGCCAGCTGACCGACGTCCGCGAGGCGCCGAACGGCACCCAGGCCTCCGGCTCGGCCTCCGTGCTGCACGTGAACGTCACGCTCGGCACGGGCGCGCTCGGCGCCACCCTGCTCGACACCGACCTGTTCCCGCTCGAGGCGTCCGCGACGGCTCCGGCCGGCGGGGTGTCCTGCGGCGCCGGCACGGGCGACGCCGACGGCGACGGCCTCACCGACGCCGAGGAGACCTCGGGCTCGGCGAACGGCGCGTTCGGCCACCGTCCGACCGACCCGAACGACCCCGACAGCGATGGCGACGGCCTGAGCGACGGCGAGGAGGTCAGCGGGTCGCGCAACGTGTCGTTCGGCACCCAGCCCTCCAACCCGAACGCGGCCGACACCGACGGCGGTGGAGTGCCCGACGGCGAGGAGGTCACGCGTGGCTCCGACCCGAACGACCCGGCCGACGACGCCGGCGGGACCGACGCGGACGACCCGGACGGCGACGGCCTGACCAACGCCGAGGAGGCCGAGGCCGGAACCCTGCCGCTGGTGGCGGACTCCGACGCCGACGGCCTCGACGACGGCGAGGAGGTCAACCAGTACGACACCGACCCGACCAACCCCGACACCGACAACGGCGGCGTCTCCGACGGCGACGAGGTCGACCGCGGCACGGACCCGAACGACCCGGCGGACGACTCCCCCGGTGACAGCGGCGGCGACCCGACCGTGCAGGACCCCGACGGTGACGGGCTCGGGACTCCCGAGGAGCTCGAGGTGGGCTCGAACCCGGTCGTCGCGGACACCGACGGCGACGGGCTCAACGACGGCGACGAGGTGAACCAGTACCAGACCGACCCGAGCGACGCCGACACCGACGGTGACCACCTCACCGACGGGCGGGAGGTCACGGGCACGGCCACCGACCCGAACGACCCCGACTCCGACAACGACGGGTTGAAGGACGGCCGGGAGGTCAAGAGCACCAAGTCCGACCCCAACAAGAAGGACACCGACGGGGACGGGCTCAACGACGGCATGGAGGTCTTCGGGCCGGCGAAGAAGCGCTACCCGCGCTGCGAGACCAGCCCGATCCGCAAGGACAGCGACAAGGACGGGCTCCGCGACGGCCGCGAGGTCAAGCGGATCCACTCCAACCCGTGCAAGTGGGACACCGACCGCGGCGGCGTCAGCGACGGCGCCGAGGTGCGCGCGGGCAGCGACCCGCTCGACCCGTGGTCCTCGCCCAAGCACCCCAACGGCAGCAAGCCGAAGGGCGGCAAGGGCGGCAACGGCGGCCAGGCCGGCCGCACGATGACCGGCTGACGCCCCGGCGGACGCCGTAGCGCAGGAGCGGCCCGGACGGACATCCCGTCCGGGCCGCTCTCGCGACGCCCCAGCTGTCCGGTCGGGGGATAAAGTCCCGCCCGTGGAGAACCATCCCCCGGTGCGGGTCGAGCGCCGGCCGGTGACCGAGGAGGAGTCCCGCCGGGCCAACGGCCCCGACTGGGACCGCTACGCCGACGAGTACCAGGCCACCCACGGTGAGTTCCTCGGCGACATCGGCTTCGTCTGGGGCCCCGAGGGCCTGACCGAGGCTGAGGCGGGCGTCCTCGGGGACCTCGCCGGGAAGGACGTGCTCGAGGTCGGCTCCGGCGCGGGGCAGTGCTCGCGGTGGATCCGCTCGCAGGGCGGTCGCGCCTACGGCCTCGACCTCTCCCACCGCCAGCTCCAGCACTCGCTGCGCATCGACGCCGACTCCGGCGTCGCCGTTCCGTCGGTCCTGGGCACGGCGACCGCCCTGCCGTTCGCCGACGACAGCTTCGACATCGTCTTCTCGTCCTTCGGCGCGCTCCAGTTCGTCAGCGAGCTCGACCTGGCCGTCGCGGAGACCGCCCGGGTGCTGCGCGCCGGCGGCCGCTACGCCTTCTCCATCACCCACCCGACCCGGTGGATGTTCCCCGACGACCCCTCCGAGGCCGGCCTGGTGGCGAGCCAGTCCTACTGGGACCGCACGCCGTACGTCGAGGTGGACGACGCCACCGGCGTCGTGTCGTACGTCGAGCACCACCGCACGCTCGGCGACTGGGTCGCCGTGCTGGCCGGCCACGGGTTCGTCATCACCGACCTGCTCGAGCCAGAGTGGCCCGCGGACCACGACCGCGTCTGGGGCGGCTGGTCCGGGACGCGGGGACAGTTCACCCCCGGGACCGCGATCTTCGGGGCGAGGCTCGGCTGAGCCGCCGGCAGACGCACAGCGGGAGGCATCCCGTGGACGCCTCCCGCTCTGTCGTGCAGTGGATCAGACGATGCGACGACGCAAGGCGAACACCCCGGCGCCGGCCCCGAGCAGGGCCAGGCCGAGCAGTCCCCGCGTCACGTTGCGGCCGCTCTCGCCGTCGTCGCCCTGGAGGATGAAGCTGTAGGCGGTCAGCCCGATCGCGTCCTCCGGAGCACCGAGGGCCATGTCCTCCGCCTGCGCTCGTTCGGCACCGGCGTTCATGACCGCAACCATCTCGCCGTAGCTCTGGGTGGTGTCCTGACCCGCGGCGACCAGCTTCTTCGTGCCCTCGTCCGACAGGCGCTGCGCCCCGTCGACCAACTGGGGCGCGCCCTGGGCCGCCTGACCAAGGCCGTCGGCGAGGCGCTGAGAACCGTCTGCCGCCGTACCCAGACCGTCGGCGAGCTCGTCGGCGCCGTCAGCGATCTGACCGGAGCCGTCCTCGGCGTCACCAGCACCGGCTGCCAGCTTGCTGGCGCCCTCGTCGAGCTGGCCGAGGCCGGAGGACAGGGTTCCCGCACCTGCGGCCAGGTCTGCACCACCAGCCTGCAGCTTCGACACACCTGCGACGAGCTTGGCGACCCCGTCAGTGAGCTCTTTGCCACCGTCAGCCAGGGCGGCCGCGGCGCAACGCAACGTCTTCTCCGGGTCGCAGCCCGGCGTGGGCTCACCGATGTTCTCGAGCAAGGTGTCGCTGATCTGCTGCGCGATGCCGTCGACGAGCATCGGGATGCCGTACAGGCGAAGGAAGTCCGCGGCTTCCTTGATCCCGCAACCCGACGGGGCCGTCGAGCACGTCACCGGGTCCACACCGGTCGAGAGCCCCGCCCGGATCTGGTCCAGGCCCGCGCCAGGCGCCGTGATGCCGGCACGGATACCGCTGGCCACGTCCTGGACCTTGGTCCGGAGCTCTGTCAACGAGGCGGTCTGCGCAGCGACGACCCCGTTCGCGGTAGCGGTCACCGTTCCCCTGCACACCGGACCACAGTCCGGCACCTGACCGATGTTCAGGATGTTCTGCCGGAGAGTCGCGACGGAGCCGCCCTCGGCGAGCGCCTGGCTCAATGCGCCAGCGATGAAGTCCAGGGCATTGGCAGCACCGCAACGAGTCGGGTCCTTCGCCTCGCAGCCAGCCAGGGTCGAGCCTGGATTGTTCAGGCCGAGCTGGAGCTTGTTCAGTCCGCCCAGCAGTGTCTTCGTGGCCGGCGAGTCGTTCCGGCTCCCGATGCCCGCCGCCATCCCGCTCAGGGCTCCCAGCAGTCGGTTGTACTCAGGGTTCGCCTTGATCTGAGTCCGGAGGTCCTGCGGGAGCTGATCGACTCCGGAGTAGAGCGCGGCGAGTCCCGCGGCGAGCTTCCGCTGGCCCTCCGCGAGCCGACCGGCTCCGTCACTGAGGTCCCCGACACCCCCGTCGAGCTCGGTGACGCCGCCGCTCAGTCGCTCGGCACCGTCGGCGAGTCTGGTGCCGCCGCGGCGGGCGGCGTCGGTGCCGTCCGCGAGCTGGTTCGCGCCGCTTGCGAGCTCGCCGAGGCCGGCGTCGAGCCGTCCGGCACCGTCCGCGAGCTTGCGTGCACCGGGGGCGGCGTCGTTCGAGAGACCGTCGCTCAGCTGGATCGCACCGTCATTGAGCTGGATGAGGCCGGCGAGCAGCTCCGCCGCTCCATCGCGGAGCTTCAGCAGGTTGCTGTCGATCTCCGTGGCACCGGAGGCCAGCGCGGCACCGGTGTCGGCGCCGCCCTGGTAACTCGCGGCAGCCGACTTGAAGGTCGGGCTCTCCAGCGGGTTGACCGGAAGGACGGTCACGTCCGTGCGCGGGACGACGCCGTCCGCGATGTCCGCGGTGTACCCGAAGACCGCGGTGGTGGAGCCGATCGGCGGGAAGAGCGTCATCGTGAAGGACAGCTTGGTCCCGCCCTTGCCATCACCGGCCAGGTTTGCCTGCCCGGACCGCACGTTGCTGAAGCTCGAGGGCGGGTTCGTGGTCAGCGAGCCGACCAGCGGGATCGGCACCTCGACGGTCTTGGTCACGGTCCCGCCCTGGCCGTCGGCGAACGTGACCTTCTGTGGAGCCGAGGTGACGTTCTCGACGGTGTAGATGACCTCGAGCTCCCCGTCGGCGCCGACCACGTCGCCCGGCTCGACGGTCTTGCCGTCGAGCTTGTACTCGACCTGGATGTCCAGCGGCAGCTCGCCCTCGAAGTCGCTGACGGAGCGGTAGGTGTCCTTGCCGTCGACCTCGGTGGAGATGACCTGCTCGCCGTCGGCGATGTCGAAGCCGGAGAAGCCGTCGAGGTTGCGCAGGCTCTCGGGCGAGACCGGGTTCGTCAGGTCCACCTTGCCCTTGCCCATGAGCGTCAGCTGCTCGTAGACCCGTTGGGTGTCGACTTCGCCGGTCGCGGACATGTAGATCTGCACCGTCTCGGTGTTGATCACGTCGACGTCGTCGGCGGAGGCGGGGCCTGCGGCGACGGCCGTCAGGGCGGCCGTCGCACCGAGCGTCGCCGCGATGCGCAGTCGTCGCTTCACAGAGGGGTTCACCGAGCGGTCTCCATCATCTCGTCGAGGTTGTTCGTGGGTGCGTCGTCGTCGCCGGTGCGGGTCCGCAGAGCATTCCCCGGCGAGGGTGCCTGCACCGGAGCGACGACGGCCGCGGCAAGGAAGCCGACGGCCACGTTGAAGAGCAGGGTCGTCGCCGTGCTGATCGACGTCGACGGCAGCTCCGGCGGGGCGGCGGCGTAGGTGAATTCGTAGGCGCCCGCCACGGCCGCAGCGCCCAGCAGGACGCTCCACAGCGGAAGCCTGTCCAGCGTGGCGGCAGTCACGGCAACGCAGAGCAGGACGACGAGACCCACGGCAACGGCACGACCACTCGCGGTGTCGGGCATGAGCGACGCGCGGAAGACGTACCCCAGCCATCCGACGACGAAGCCCGCCGTGAAGCCCGCGACACGCAGCAGCGGGCTGCGGTCGGGGACCAGCGCGACCACGGCGCCCAGTGCAGCGCCCAGGAGCGCCACCGATTCGAGTTCGAGATCGAACGCCGAGCTGACCACCACGACGAGAACCGCCGCCACCGCCAGCACCACGCCCGCTGCGAGTGTTCTGCGCATGCGAACGCCATCCCTCCAGCATGTCGGGCCGGGGCCCGACTGAGGGCCGCCGTCCTGCTTGCCCCTCCCAACGGTGCAAGATCTTCGCCGGACAATACGTTACTTTTCGGTACGCCAGTGGTTTTTCGCACGACACGCGAGGATCCACAGCGCGACCGCCGCTGGAGAGCGGCATGACGGCCGGCCCGTGCGTGCCAGACTTCGGCGGTGGCCCCACGTATGCCTCGACTGACGCAACTGCTCGACGGTGGTGGGTCCATCGCCCTCGCGATGGCGGTCATGAGCATCGCGACCTACGGCTTCACGATGATCGCCGCGCGGCTGCTCGGGCCCCAGGCGTACGGCGCCTTCGCGAGCCTGATGGCGACGCTGCTGGTCATCACCGTGCTCCAGCTCGGCCTCCAGGCCACGGCGGCGCGGCGGATCGCGGCCGAGCCGGGCCACGTCGGGCAGATCGAGCGGACCATCCTCGGCGTCACCTACCGCGCGGCGTTCGCGCTGGGCGTCCTGCTCGTCGTGCTGGCACCGGTCGTGAACCTGATCCTCCGGCTCGACAGCCTGCCCACCGCCCTCCTGCTGGCCTTCGTGTCGGTCCCGTTCACGGTGATGGGCGGCCAGGCCGGCATCCTGCAGGGCGAGCGCCGCTGGAAGGCGCTGTCGGTGCTCTACGTGCTCAGCGGCGTCCCGCGGCTGGTGATCGGCACGCTGCTGATCGTCTGGCACCCGAGCTCGTCGGTCGCGCTGCTCGGCACCGGCATCGGCGCCTGCGCACCGGTGATCGCCGGCTGGTGGTTCCTGCGCCGCCCGCGCGACCCCGGTCTCTCCAGCGAGGAGCACGGCTTCCGCCGGGTGATCAAGGAGTCGTTCCACAACTCCCAGGTGCTGCTGGCGTTCTTCGCGCTGTCCAACGCCGACATCGTGATCGCCCGCAACGTGCTCGACGAGCACGACGCCGGCCTGTACGCCGGTGGCCTCATCCTCACCAAGGCGGTGCTGTTCCTGCCGCAGTTCGTCGTGGTCGTCGCGTTCCCGTCGATGTCCACGATCGAGGAGCGGCGCCGCGCCCTCACCGCGAGCCTGTCGCTGATCGCCGTGCTCGGCGCCGCCGTCACCGCCGGCGCGCTCGTGCTCCCGGACCTCGCGCTGGTCTTCGTCGGCGGCGAGCAGTTCGCGGAGATCGGCGACCACCTCTGGATCTTCGCGATCCTCGGCACGGTTCTCTCGATGCTCCAGTTGCTCGTCTACTCCGTGCTGGCCCGCCGCGGGCAGCGCTCGGTCTACTTCGTCTGGGCGGCGTTCGCGACCCTCGTCGTGCTCGGCCTCACCACCGCCACGCTGCGCGGCCTGCTGACGGTGGTGATCAGCGTCGACACGGTGCTGCTGGCCGCGCTGCTGGCGATCAGCCTGTACGTGATCCGGCCGGTGCGGGCCGAGGAGCGGGTCTAGTCGCAGCGGACCGGCGTCAGTGCGCGGCGTCGTGCCAGCTGCGGCCGAAGCCGACCGAGACGTCGAGCGGCACCGCGAGGTCGGCGGCGTTGCCCATGTGCTCACGCACCAGGGCCTCCAGCGCCTCCTGCTCCCCCGTCGCGACCTCGAACACGAGCTCGTCGTGGACCTGGAGCAGCATCCGCGACCTCAGCCCGGCGGCGGCGATCTCGCGATCGACGTTGAGCATCGCGATCTTGATGATGTCCGCGGCCGAGCCCTGGATCGGGGCGTTGAGCGCCATCCGCTCGGCCATCTCGCGACGCTGCCGGTTGTCGCTGGTCAGGTCGGGGAGGTAGCGGCGGCGACCCATGATGGTCTCGGTGAAGCCGGTCTTGCGGGCCTCCTCGACGACGCCGCCGAGGTAGTCGCGGATGCCGCCGAAGGTCTGGAAGTACTCGTCCATCAGCCCGCGCGCCTCGGCGGGCTCGATGCCGAGCTGCTGGCTCAGGCCGAACGCGGACAGGCCGTAGGCGAGGCCGTAGTTCATCGCCTTGATCTTGGCCCGCATCTCGACGGTGACGTCGTCGGCGGGGACGTCGAAGACCCGCGCGGCGGTGATCGAGTGGAAGTCGCGGCCGGACCGGAACGCCTCGATGAGCAGGTCGTCCTCGGACAGGTGCGCCATGATCCGCATCTCGATCTGGCTGTAGTCGGCGGTCATCAAGGACTCGAAGCCCTCGCCCGCCACGGTCTGTCCGACCACGAAGGCCTCGCGGATGCGGCGGCCCTCCTCGGTGCGGATCGGGATGTTCTGGAGGTTCGGGTCGGTGCTCGAGAGCCGGCCGGTCGCCGCGATCGTCTGGTTGAACGTCGTGTGGATGCGGCCGTCACCGGCGACCGTCTTGAGCAGCCCCTCGATGGTCTGCCGCAGCCGGATCACGTCGCGGTGGCGCAGCAGGTGCAGGAGGAACGGATGCTCGGTCTTGGCGTAGAGCGCCTGGAGCGCGTCGGCGTCGGTCGTGTAGCCGGTCTTGGTGCGCTTGGTCTTCGGCATGTCGAGCTCGTCGAAGAGCACCACCTGGAGCTGCTTGGGCGAGCCGAGGTTGATCTCCTTGCCGATCACCGCGTACGCCTCCTCGGCGGCGTTGCGCACCTCGGTCGCGAAGTGCCCCTCCAGGGCCTCGAGGTGGTCGGTGTCGACCGCGATGCCGGTCTGCTCCATCCGGGCCAGCAGGTCGACCAGCGGCAGCTCGATGTCGTTGAGCAGGCGGGTGCCGCCGCGCTCCTCGAGCTCCTCGTCCAGCGCGGCGGCCAGGTCGAGGACGGCCCGCGCGTGCAGCATCTCCACCTCGCCGGCGTTCTCGTCGTCGAGGCCGTCGAGGCTGAGCTGGCCGTCGTCGCCGCCGCCCTGCTTGAGCTCGCGCTTGAGGTAGCGGACGGTGAGGTCGGCCAGGTCGTAGGAGCGCTGGTCCGGCCGCGCGAGGTACGCCGACAGCGCGGTGTCGCGGTCGAGGCCGGTCAGCGGCAGGTCCCAGGCGGCGAGCGCCAGCAGCGGCCCCTTCGCGTCGTGCAGCACCTTGGGCTGCTTCGGGTCGGCCAGCCAGGCGGCGAGGGCCTCCTGGTCGGCCGGGTCGAGCTGGTCGGCGGCGATCCAGGCGGCGGTGCCGTCGGTCGTGGCCAGCGCCAGGCTGGTGACGTCGCCGGTGCCCGCGCCCCAGCGCCCGACCACGTGGACGCCGACGCGTTCGCCCGCGCCGGCGTTCTGCTCGAGCCACCCGGCGAGCTGACCGCCGCTGAGCACGGTCATCGCGACGTCGAACCCCGAGTCGTCGATGTCCTCCTCGCTCGAGAGCGTCTCGAAGAGCCGGTCGCGCAACACGCGGAACTCCAGGCCGTCGAAGAGCGTGTGGACCTCCTGCCGGTCCCACGGCCGCAGCGCCAGGTCGGCGGGGCCGAGGTCGAGGGGCAGGTCGCGGACGAGCGCGTTGAGCTGGCGGTTGCGGATCACGTCGCCGAGGTGCTCGCGCAGCGCCTCGCCCTTCTTGCCGGTGATCTCGTCGGCGCGGGTGATGACGTTGTCGAGGCCGTCGTACTGGTTGATCCACTTCGCGGCGAAGCCCTGCCCCACCCCGGGCACGCCCGGGAGGTTGTCGGAGGTCTCCCCCACGATCGCCGCCAGCTCGGGGTAGCGGGCCGGCGGGACGCCGTACTTCTCCTCGACGGCGGCCGGGGTCATCCGGGCCAGGTCGGAGACGCCGCGCATCGGGTAGAGCACGGTGGCGCGGTCGGTCACCAGCTGGAGCGAGTCGCGGTCGCCGGTGAGGATCAGCACCTCCATGTCCTCGTCCTCGAGCGCCTGGGTGACGAGGGTGGCGATGATGTCGTCGGCCTCGTAGCCGTCCTTCTTCAGGAACGGGATGTTGAGCGCGCCGAGCACCTCCTCGATCAGCGGCAGCTGGCTGCTGAACTCCGTGGGCGTCTTGTTGCGCTTCGCCTTGTACTCGGAGTACTGCTCGAGCCGGAACGTCTGGCGCGACACGTCGAAGGCCACGCCCACGTGCGTCGGCTGCTCGTCACGCAGCACGTTGATGAGCATCGAGGTGAACCCGTAGACCGCGTTGGTGTGCTGCCCGGTCGTCGTCGAGAAGTTCTCGACCGGGAGCGCGAAGAACGCGCGGTAGGCGAGGGAGTGTCCGTCGAGCAGGAGGAGGCGAGCCACCCTCCGACTCTAGTAGTCGGCGCCGACAGGCAGGATGGCCCCATGAGCTCCACCGACCGATCCGAGATCTCGATCGACGACTACCTCTCCTCCGTGCCCGAGGGCATGGGCGCGCTGAACGAGAAGCTCGGGATCCAGCTCACCGAGATCTCCGCGGACCGGGTCGTCGGCACCATGCCGGTCGCGGGCAACACCCAGCCCTACGGTCTCCTCCACGGCGGCGCCTCGGTGGTGCTCGCCGAGACCCTCGGCTCGGTCGGCTCCGCGGTCCACGCCCACCCCGACAAGCTGTCGGTCGGCATCGAGATCAACGCGACCCACCACCGGTCCGCGACGTCGGGCACCGTCACCGGCACGGCGACCGCCGTCCACCTCGGCCGCACCACGGCGACCTACGAGGTCGTGATCACCGACGAGCGCGGCAAGCGGGTCTGCACCAGCCGCATCACCTGCGCGCTGATGCCGCGGGAGCGGTACGCCGGCTAGCCCTCCGCGGAGGCGCGGGAGCGGCGCAGCGAGCGCCGCGCCGCGAGCACCTGGGTGAGCTGCCGGCCGCCGGTCGACTGGACCGGGCGGCGGTGCGAGGTGAGCCGGGAGCGCACCGCGTGGGTCGTGGCGACGCGGAGCACGGCGTACGGCCCGAGCGCGATCCGCGCCATGAACCGGTTGGCGTCGCGGGAGCCGGCGGCGGCGACGGCGGCGACGTGCCCGATGCCGAGCTCCTCGGCCCACGAGACCGCGACCTCCATCAGCGCGCTGCCGACGCCGTGGCGCTGGAACCGCGGCAGCACGTGCGGCGCGAGCGCGCGCACGATCGGCTCGCTGTTCAACGGGGTCACCGTCGTGGCCTCGAGGTGGACGGCGCCGGCGAACTCGCCGTCGTACTCCGCCACCACGATCCGCTCAGTGGTCGACTCCTCGACGCGGGCGATCACCGCCTCGAGGTCGGCGGCCTGGTCCTCGGGGGCCGACCGGCGCAGGACGTCGGTCCACAGCTCCGCCAGCTGCGGAGCGTCCTTCTGCTCAGCAGCGCGCAGCGACACCAGCGAACGGGTCATGGGGTCCAGGCCTTCCAAGTCTTGCGTGTCGTGCCACGCATCCCGTCCCCCGAACGCGGCACCAAAGAAGGAGACTACGCTCAGGCCCGCTGATCTGTCAGAGGAGTCCCGGTGATCATCGGTATCGGTACCGTCGTCAACGTCATCGCCGTCCTCGCCGGCAGCACCATCGGGGTCCTCCTCGGGAACCGGCTGCCCACCCGCACGCGCGACGTCGTGACCGACGCGCTGGGCCTGGTCACGCTGCTCATCGCCGGTACATCGGCGATGGCGGTGCTCGACGACGACCTGGCCGGCGAGGTGGGCTCGAGCGCCCCGATGCTCATCGTGCTCGGCGCTCTGCTCGTGGGCGGGATCGTCGGCTCGCTGCTGCGGCTGGAGTCCCGAGTGGAGGGCTTCGGCGGCTGGCTCCAGGGCCGGCTCGCGGGCGACGTCAGCAGCGCCGACCGGCACCGGTTCGTCGAGGGCTTCGTCGTCGCCTCGCTCGTCTTCTGCACCGGTCCCCTCACGATCCTCGGGTCGCTGAACGACGGCCTCGGGAACGGCGCCGAGCAGCTCATCCTGAAGTCGGCGCTCGACGGGTTCGCGGCGATCGCGTTCGCTGCCTCGTTCGGCTGGGGCGTGGCGGCGAGCGCGATCACCGTCGTGGCCGTCCAGGGCTCGCTGACCCTCCTCGGGCTGGGCATCGGGGACGTGCTCCCCGACCCGCACCTGGCGGCGATCACGGCCACGGGCGGCCTGCTGCTGGTGGGGGTCGCCCTGCGCCTGCTCCGGATCCGGGAGATCCCGGTCGCCGACCTCCTGCCGGCGCTGCTGGTGGCCCCGCTGCTGGTGAGCCTGGCGGCGGCGTTCTGACCCCGCGCCCCTCCCCTGCGCCGGCCGGTCGCGAGGACGCGACTTGGTCACGAATCGGCCACAAAGGTCACAGGTGTCCGCCAACAGCCGACATAGCGCGGTCGAGGCACTACCTTGCCTCTTGAGCCGCCCGACGCGGCGACCCGTCAGATCGGAGGACAGATGAAGCGCAAGAAGACCGCCTTCCGTCTCGCCGCCGTTGCCGCTGCGAGCGTGCTCGCGCTCACGGCATGCGGCAGCGACGACGAAGGCACCGACCCGGACGCCGGTGCCGAGAGCCCCAGCGCGACGGAGACGGTGGCGGAGCTCACCAACTCCGAGTGCGCGGGCAACGCGAGCACCGACGACGCGTTCGTGGCCGGCGGCATCCTGCCGCTGACCGGCTCGCTGGCCTTCCTCGGCCCGCCGGAGATCGCCGGCGTCGGCTACGCCGTCTCCGACATCAACGCGGCCGGTGGCGTCAACGGCGTGGACGCGTGCCACAACATCCTGGACTCCGGCGACTCCAACGACCTCTCGGTCGCCCGGGGCAGCGCACGGCAGTTCAGCAAGTCCCAGCCGTCGGTCGTCGTCGGCGCCGCGTCCTCCAGCGTCTCCCTCGGCTTCGTGGACACGCTGACCGAGGCGCAGATCACCCAGATCTCCCCCGCGAACACCGCGGCGGAGCTGAGCGGCTACAGCGACTTCTACTTCCGCACCGCCCCCGAGGACAGCGTCCAGGGTGCCGCGCTCGGGTCGCTGATCGCCCAGGACGGCCACCAGAGCATCGCCTTCCTGGTCTTCAACGACGCCTACGGCACCGGCCTGCGTGACTTCATCCAGGAGAGCTACGAGGGCGCCGGCGGCCAGGTCGTCTACGGCGGCAAGGGCGAGGGCCAGGAGTTCCCGCCCGGACAGACCACGTTCTCCTCCGAGGTCACCTCCGCGCTGGCGGCGAACCCGGACGCGATCGTGATCCTCGCCTTCGACGAGACGGCGGCCATCGTGCCCGAGCTCGCCACGCAGGGCTGGGACATGTCGAAGGTCTACATGACCGACGGCAACACCTCCGACTGGGGCGGGGAGTTCGACCCGGGCACGCTCGAGGGCGCGAAGGGCACCATCCCCGGTGCCGACGCCTCCGCCGAGTTCAAGTCCGCGATCAGCTCGTGGCACGAGCAGTTCGAGGGCGAGGCGCTCAGCGACTACTCCTACGCCGCCGAGTCCTATGACGCCGTCATCCTCGCGGCCCTCGCTGCGGCCAAGGGTGGCTCGAACGACTCGGTCACCGTCCAGGAGAACCTGCTGGCCGTGTCCGGCGCCACCGAGGGCACGGCGTGCGCGACGTACGCGGAGTGCCTCGAGCTGATCGACGCCGGTGAGGAGATCGCCTACCAGGGTCCCTCGGGCATCGGTCCGCTGAACGAGAGCCACGACCCGAGCTCGGCGTTCATCGGCATCTACCAGTACAACGCCGAGAACGCGCCGGAGCTCACCGACTCGGTCGAGGGCGTCAGCGGCGGCTGATCAGCAGCACTGCACGACGACGGTGCCCCGGGCCTCCAGGCCCGGGGCACCGTTCATTTCCGGTCGGCTCGACTCGCTTCCGCGTCGGTCGCTGGTCAGCTCGTCTCGGTCCTGCGCTCGTCGTCGACGTCCTGGGCGAGCGTGCCGAGGTAGAGCTCGATCACCTTCGGGTCGTTCGCGAGCTCGCGACCGGTGCCGGTGTAGGCGTCGCGGCCCTGGTCCAGGACGTATCCGCGGTCACAGATCTGCAGGCAGCGCCGGGCGTTCTGCTCGACCATCACCACGCTGACCCCGGACAGCTTGTTGATCCGGCGGATCCGGATGAAGGTCTCGTCCTGCCGGACCGGGGACAGGCCGGCCGAGGGCTCGTCGAGCAGCAGCACCGACGGGTCCATCATCAGCGCTCGGGCCATCGCCAGCGATTGACGCTCTCCGCCGGAGAGGGCGCCTGCGCGCTGGGCCCGCCGCTCCTTCAGCACGGGGAACAGCTCGTAGGTCTTGTCGAGCTGAGCGCCGAGCTGGCGGGGCCGCAGGAACAGGCCCATCCGGAGGTTCTCCTCGATGGTCAGCGTGGGGAAGACGTTGTTGGTCTGCGGGACGAAGCCCACGCCGAGCTCGACCAGGCGGTTGGCCCGGGTGTTGGTGATGTCGTCGTCGCGCAGCGTCACCGTCCCGGCGTGCACCCGCACCAGGCCGAACATGGCCTTGAGGAGCGTGGACTTGCCGGCGCCGTTCGGACCGATGATCCCGACGATCTCGCCGAGATGGGCCACCACGCTGCACCCGTTGAGGATGTTGACCCCGGGCAGGTAGCCGGCGACGACGTCCCTCGCCTCGATGACAGCGGTCTCGGTGGTCGTGGTCGTCATGCCCGGTCCTCGCTCTCCCGCTGCGCCTCTGCCTCGATCGCCGCGAAGTGATGGTCCTCGAGGAGCGAGTCGTCGCCGAGGTCGGTCTCGTGGTGGGCGCCGAGGTAGGCGTCGATCACCGCGTCCTGGGACATCACGCTGTCCGCGGTGCCCTCGGCCACGATCCGGCCCTCGGCCATGACGACGACCCAGTCGGAGATGTGGCGGACGACGTGCATGTCGTGCTCGACGAAGAGCACGGTCATGCCCTCGTCGCGCAGGGACTCGACGTGGCCGAGCAGGGACTGCGTCAGGGCCGGGTTCACGCCGGCCATCGGCTCGTCGAGCATGATCATCGTCGGGTCGGTCATCAGCGCCCGGGCCATCTCGAGCAGCTTGCGCTGACCACCGGACAGACTGCCGGCGAAGTCGTCCTTCTTCTCCAGCAGCTTGAACCGCTCGAGCAGGTTGAGGGCCTTCTCCTCGATGGCCCTCTCCTGGCGCGACCAGGTCGGCTTGATCCAACAGGTCGTCACCCGCTCCCCCGCCTGTCCGGGAGCGCCGAGCATCATGTTGTCGAGCACCGTCATCCGGTTCAGCGACTTGGTGAGCTGGAAGGTCCGGACCATCCCGGCCCGGGCGACCTTCGAGGCCGACGTCCCGCGCATGGTCCGGTCGTCGAAGGTCCACGACGCGCCCTTGCTCGGCTTGTCGAAGCCCGTGATCAGGTTGAAGAACGTGGTCTTGCCCGCGCCGTTCGGACCGATCAGCGCCGTGATGATCCCGCGCTGCACCTCGAGGTGCTTGACGTCGACGGCGGTCATGCCGCCGAACCGGCGGACGACGTTCTCGACCCTGAGGATCGGGTCCGGTTTGGCGACGCCCGGCTCGGGGCGTACCCCGCCCATCAGCGCGACGCGTGCCTCCTTGGCGGACAGGTCCACCGCTCCCGCGGTGGGGGCGGACGTCCCGGACGGCCCGGACGACACAGACGACTCAGACATTGAAGCGCAACTCCCTCTTGTCGCCCAGGATTCCTTGTGGTCGGAAGATCACCAGCAGCATCAGGGCGACGCCGATCACGATCCAGCCGAACTGGCTTGCCTGCTGGGTGTTCAGCACCGAGTCGGGCACGACGTTGTCGGCGACCCCGGAGACCAGGATCCGGACGACGAAGAACAGGATCGAGCCGAGCACCGGACCGAAGACCGTCGCGGCGCCACCGAGCAGCAGCGCCGTCCAGCAGTAGAACGTCAGCGTTCGGCCCATGGAGTCCGGCACCAGCGAGGCGGGCAGCACGAACAGCATGCCGGCCAGAGCTCCGAAGAGCCCGCCCAGGACGAGCGCCTGCATCTTGATGGCGAAGACGTTCTTGCCGAGGCTGCGGATCGCGTCCTCGTCCTCGCGGATGCCGCGCAGCAACCGCCCCCAGGGGCTGCGGACCAGCGACCAGACGATCAGGAGGCACACGCCGACCGCGGTCCACGCGACCGCCCGCATCCACCAGCTGTTGGCGCCGGTGAGCAGGTAGTCGAGGGAGCCGACCCCGAAGGAGCCCGTCCCGAAGAACGAGGCGTCGCTGACCGGGCCCCGGAAGGCCTGGCCCTCGATCCCCTGCGGGCCACCGGTGTAGTCGACGAACGTGCTCGCGCGGCCGAGGTACCGCACGATCTCGGCTGCGGAGATCGTCACGATCGCGAGGTAGTCCCCGCGCAGGGTCAGCGTCGGGATGCCGAGGATCAGCGCGAACAGGCCCGCGGCGGCCAGGCCGATCAGCACGGCGAAGAAGAGCGGCACCCCTTCCACGATCGAGATCGCGAACCCGTAGGCGCCCAGCAGCATGAAGCCCGCCTGGCCCATGTTGAGCAGGCCGGTGAAGCCGAAGTGGATGTTGAGCCCGATGACGGCGATCGCGACCGCCGCCGTCTGGGGGTCCAGGGCGATGTCGAGCATGCTGTAGCCGAGGCTGGTCGGCCAGCCGAGGTCGACGCCGACCAGGGCCAACAGCATCAGCAGCGCCACCAACCCGCCGATGCCCCACGACACGTAGGCGGCGGCTCGCTTGCCTCGCTCGCCCAGCACCGGTCCGCCGGCCTCGCCACCGGCGGCGGCCGTGACCGCGCTGGCCGTCTCGCTGACGTTGCCGGTGTCGATGGTGGTCAGGTCCTCGGCGTCCGGCTGGGCGTCGTGCTTCTTCTCGTCCATGTCTCAGTCCCTCCTAGCCGATCCGCTCGGGGCGGCCCAGCAGGCCCTGCGGTCGGACCAGCAGCAAGGCGATCAGGATCACCAGTGCGATGGCGTACTTGAAGTCGGACGGCACCCCGAAGACGGGCGAGACCTCGACGACGTAGCCGATGATCAGCGAGCCGACGAGCGCGCCGAACGCGGTGCCGAGTCCTCCGAGGGTGACGGCGGCGAACAGCAGCAGGAGGATCTGCATGCCGGAGTCCCACTTGACGCCGTTGGTCACCAGGGCGTACATGACGCCGGCCAGTCCGGCGAGCGCGGCGGAGACCGTCCAGACCAGACGGATCACCCGGTCGACGTCGATGCCCGACGCGGCGGCGAGTGCCGGGTTGTCTGCGACCGCCCGGGTGGCCTGCCCGATCCGGGTGCGCACGAGCACGAACCCGACCGCCAGCAGCAGCAGGACCGCGACCCCCATCGCGATCAGCGACTGGTAGCTGATGCTGACGGGGCCGAGGGAGACGCTCTTCGGGATGCCGGTGACGATGCGGACCGTCTCGGTGTTGATGAGCTGGAAGACGTACTGCATCGCGAGGGACAGGCCGATCGTCACGATCATCATCTGGATCAGCCCCAGGCCGCGCCGGCGCAGGGGCTGCCACAGGGCGCGGTCCTGGGCCCAGCCGAAGGCTCCGCAGATGAGCGTGACCAGCGCGACGGCCGGCCACAGCGGGATGCCGCCGGAGGACACCAGGAGGTAGCCCAGGAAGCCGCCGAGCGTCAACAGCTCGGCATGGGCGAAGTTCGAGAGTCCGGTCGTACCGTAGATCAGGGACAGGCCGATCGAGGCGAGCGCGAGGAGCAGGCCCAGCCGAAGGCCGTTCACCGAGCTCTGGAGGAAGTAGTCGAGGTCGCTGCTGCCGGCGACGTAGTCCGTGCTGCGGACGCCGAGGATGACCGGCTGGCCGCTGGCGAGCCCGCCGAGCCTGCCGTTCACGAAGACGGACTTGCCGGGGCCCTTGAGCAGCGCGTTGTCCGAGGCGCGCGCGGCGATGCCGTCGGGGAGGGTGTCCTCGACGATCTCGACCTGGAACCGGCCCTGCTCGGTGAAGGCGAACCGCCAGGTTCCGTTCTCGTCGGTCGTGACGGTCGTGGGCTCCACGCCGGGAAGCGGGTCGCCCTGCTCGTTCACGGGGGTGATGAGGACCTCGACCCCGTCGAGCCGCTCCTCACCCGTGTCCAGGGTCCCGGTGAGGCACCCCTGCTCCGCACTGGCGCGACACGGCTCCTCGGCCGCGGTCGCAGCGGCTCCGCCGAAGACCACGACCCCCAGCAACGCAGCGGCCACCACCAGCAGCCGAGCGAGCACTTCGCCCGTCGATCGTCGCCGCTTCAGGCTCACGCAGATCCTCCTCCCGCCACCGATCACTTCGACGGCGTGGGGGGAGTCTAGGGGCTGGAGGTCCTCGGTGGCTGCACCGATGTCGGCGAATCGGAGCCTGAGCGAAATCGTGATGTTGGTGTCACCACGGCGTAACGCGACGCCCGTTCGGCCGGCAGCCTCACGACGACGACGGCGGCGGGGACGGGGACACGCCGTGCGCGACCACGCCCTCGGCGACCTGCCGCATCGAGAGGCGCAGGTCCATCGCCGTCTTCTGGATCCACCGGAACGCGTCGGGCTCGGACAGGCTCAGCTGCTCCTGGAGCACGTTCTTGGCCCGCTCGACCGCCTTGCGGGTCTCGAGTCGCTCGGTGAGGTCGGCGACCTCGGCCTCGAGCATCGCGAGCTCGGCGAACCGGCTCACCGCCATCTCGATCGCGGGCACCAGGTCCGACTGCGAGAACGGCTTGACGAGGTAGGCCATCGCACCGGCGTCCCGCGCCCGCTCGACCAGGTCGCGCTGGGAGAACGCCGTGAGGATGACCACCGGGGCGATCCGCTGCCCGGCGATCCGCTCGGCAGCGGCGATGCCGTCCAGGACGGGCATCTTGACGTCGAGGATGACCAGGTCGGGCCGTAGCTCCTCGGCCATCGAGACGGCGGTGGCGCCGTCCCCGGCCTGCCCGACGACCTCGTAGCCCTCCTCGGCGAGCATCTCGGCGAGGTCCATCCGGATCAGCACCTCGTCCTCGGCGATGACGACGCGTCGGGTCGACCCGGGGCTCGAGGTCTGGCTCACGGGCAGAAGGCTATCCGGCTCCCACGCGTCGCACGATCTCGGCCCGCGCGTCGGCGAGGAACAGCTCCACGTCCTCGCGCTCGAGCCGCAGCCGGCTCAGCTCGGTCGACGCGGTCCGCGCATTCGCGAGCGCGACGGCCTGGCTGGCGCTGGCCCACTCCCACGGCTTCCCCATGACGACCTCCACAGCTTCCCGAGACGGACGATCCGCGCGAAACACTACTTGATCACTCGACTTTGGTCGAGGCGTGGTCGGTTAAGGTTTGGCGCCGTCGGCCCCGGTATCCCAACGGCAGAGGAAGCGGTCTCAAACACCGTCCAGTGTGGGTTCGAATCCCACCCGGGGCACCCGACGGTCGTCAGGTGGAGCGGCGGTACGCCGGCGCCACCCGGTTGATCGCGTCGCCCATACGGTGGATCCGCAGGGCGTTGGTGGAGCCGGGGATGCCCGGAGGGGCACCGGCGATGATCACGACCAGGTCGCCCTCGCGGACCCGGCCGATCTGGAGCAGCTGCTCGTCGACCTGGCGCACCATCTCGTCGGTGTGCTCGACGGTCGCGGTCAGGAACGTCTCCACGCCCCAGCTCAGCGCGAGCTGGGAGCGCACCTGGGCGACCGGGGTGAACGCCAGCACCGGGATCGGGCGGCGCAGGCGGGACATCCGCTTGGCGGAGTCACCGGACTGGGTGAAGGCGACGACGTACTTGGCGCCGACGCGCTCGGCCACCTCGGCGGCCGCCTTGGCGATCACGCCGCCCTTGGTGTGCGGGTCCCAGTCGATCTCGGCGATCCTCCGGGAGTCCTCGGTCAGCGCGTGCTGCTCGGTCGCGGCGATGATCCGGGCCATCGTCTCGACCGTGTGCACGGGGTACTCCCCCACGCTGGTCTCGCCCGAGAGCATCACGGCGTCGGCGCCGTCGAGCACCGCGTTGGCGACGTCGGAGGCCTCGGCCCGGGTCGGCGCGGGGTTGCTGATCATCGACTCGAGCATCTGGGTCGCGACGATGACCGGCTTGGCGTTGAGGCGGGCCTTCTCGATGATCCGCTTCTGGAGGAACGGCACGTCCTCGAGCGGGCACTCGACGCCGAGGTCGCCGCGGGCGACCATGAAGCCGTCGAACGCCGCGATGATCTCGTCGAGGTTCTCGATCGCCTGCGGCTTCTCGATCTTGGCGATCACGGGCACGCGGACGCCCACCTCGTCCATGACCTTGCGGACGTCCTCGACGTCCTTGGCGTCGCGGACGAAGCTCAGCGCGATGAAGTCGACCGACAGGCCGAGGGCGAACCGCAGGTCCTTCTCGTCCTTGTCCGACAGCGCCGGCACGGAGACCGCGACGCCGGGCAGGTTGATGCCCTTGTGGTTGCTGACCTTGCCGCCCACCAGGACCTCGGTCACCACGTCGGTCTCGTCCACCGAGATCACGCGCAGCCGGACCTTGCCGTCGTCGATGAGCAGGGGGTCGCCGGGCTTCACGTCGCCGGGGAGCCCCTTGTACGTCGTGCCGCAGATCTTGTCGTCGCCGGGCACGTCGCGGGTGGTGATCGTCCACTCCTGGCCGCGGTGCAGCACGACCGGCCCGTCGGCGAAGGTCTCCAGGCGGATCTTCGGCCCCTGGAGGTCGGCGAAGATGCCGACCCCGTGCCCGCTGGCGTCCGAGGCCTCGCGCACGAGGCGGTAGGCCTCGGCGTGGTCCTCCTGACTGCCATGGCTCATGTTCAGCCGGGCGACGTCCATCCCGGCATACACGAGCTCGCGGATGCGCCGCGGGGAGGAGGTGGCCGGGCCGAGGGTGCAGACGATCTTGGCTCTACGCACGGGCTTCACCCTACCGTGACTTTGATCGTTCCAAGCCCGCACCACCGGCTCGGCCACCTGATGTTCACACGACGAGCGGTCGCTCCGTGGGCGGGATCGGCGCCGGGAGCGTCGTCGACCCGGTGAGGTAGCGGTCCACCGCGGCGGCGGCGGCCCGGCCCTCGGCGATCGCCCACACGATCAGCGACTGGCCCCGGCCGGCGTCACCGGCCACGAAGACCCCGTCGACCGAGGACATGTAGGACCCGTCCCGCGCGACGTTGCCGCGCTCGTCGAGGTCCACGCCGAGCTGCTCGACGAGGCCGTCCTTCTCGGGACCGGTGAAGCCCATCGCGAGCAGCACCAGCTCCGCCGGGATCTCCCGCTCGGTGCCCTCGACCTCGGTGAACTTCCCCGACTCGAAGACCACGTCGACCAGCCGCAGCGCACGGACGTTGCCGTGCTCGTCGGCCAGGAACTCCTTCGTGGAGACGCCGTAGACCCGCTCGCCGGCCTCCTCGTGCGCCGAGGAGACCCGGAAGATCATCGGGTACGTCGGCCACGGCTGGCCCGCGGGACGCGACTCCGGCGGCTCCGGCATGATCTCGAGCTGCGTGATCGACGCGGCACCCTGACGGGTGGACGTGCCGAGGCAGTCCGCGCCGGTGTCGCCGCCGCCGATGATCACGACGTTCTTGCCGGTGGCCGTGATCTGGGCCGAGCCATCCTGAGTCGGAGCCTCGCCGAGCGCGACCCGGTTCGCCTGCGGCAGGAACTCCATCGCCTGGTGGATGCCGCCGAGCTCGCGCCCGGTCGCCGGCAGGTCGCGCGCCGCGGTGGCGCCCATCGCGAGCACCACGGCGTCGTACCGGTCCTTGAGCTGGTCACCGGTGAGCTCGCCGCCCACGTCGACGCCGGCCCGGAAGACCGTGCCCTCGCGGCGCATCTGCTCGAGGCGCTTGTCGAGGTGCTGCTTCTCCATCTTGAACTCGGGGATGCCGTAGCGCAGCAGGCCGCCGATCTTGTCGGCGCGCTCGTAGACCGCGACCGTGTGGCCGGCGCGGGTGAGCTGCTG
This sequence comes from Nocardioides pyridinolyticus, assembly GCF_054653575.1. Classification (NCBI taxonomy): domain Bacteria; kingdom Bacillati; phylum Actinomycetota; class Actinomycetes; order Propionibacteriales; family Nocardioidaceae; genus Nocardioides; species Nocardioides pyridinolyticus. The sequence continues at coordinate 41,670 of NZ_BAAIFY010000005.1, forward strand.
GGCGGCGGCCAGGCCCGCGGGGCCGGACCCGACGACGGCGACCGTGCGGCCCGAGAGCCACTCCGGCGGCTGGGGCCGGACCAGGCCGGACTCCCATGCCTTGTCGATGATCGAGACCTCGACGTTCTTGATCGTCACCGGGTCCTGGTTGATGCCCAGCACGCAGGCAGCTTCGCAGGGGGCCGGGCAGAGGCGACCGGTGAACTCCGGGAAGTTGTTGGTCGCGTGGAGGCGCTCGATCGCGCCCTCCCAGTCGTCACGCCAGACCAGGTCGTTCCACTCCGGGATGATGTTCCCGAGCGGGCAGCCCTGGTGGCAGAACGGGATGCCGCAGTCCATGCAGCGTCCCGCCTGCTGGGTGATGATCGGGAGGAGGGCCCGGCCGGCACTGCCCGGGTAGACCTCGTTCCAGTCGTTCACTCGCTCCTCGACAGGACGACGGGTCGCGACCTCGCGACCCTCCTTGAGGAATCCGCGCGGGTCAGCCATGGAGCGCCTCCATCATGGCGTGGGCAGTCGCGGTCTCGTCGAGGCCGTCGGCTTCCGCCTTGGCCTTCGCCTCGAGCGACTTGCGGTAGTCGGTGGGCATGACCTGGGTGAACCGCGTCAGTGAGGTCTCCCAGTCGGCGAGCAGCGCCTCGGCGACCGTCGAACCGGTCTCCTCGAGGTGCGCGCGCACCATCTGCTCGAGCTCGGCGGCCGCGTCACCGGTGACGGGGCCGAGCTCGACCAGCTCCTTGTTGACCCGCTGCTCCATCAGGTCGAGCACCCAGGCGACACCGCCCGACATGCCCGCCGCGAAGTTGCGGCCGGTCTTGCCCAGGACGGCCACCCGGCCGCCGGTCATGTACTCGCAGCCGTGGTCGCCCACGCCCTCGGTCACGGCCCTCACGCCGGAGTTGCGGACGCAGAACCGCTCGCCGACGCCCCCGCGGATGAAGATCTCGCCCGAGGTCGCGCCGTAGCCGATGACGTTGCCGGCGATGATCTGCTCGCTCGCCTCGAACGTCGCGGCCCGGTCGGGGCGCACGACGATCCGGCCACCGGAGAGGCCCTTGCCGAGGTAGTCGTTCGCGTCGCCCTCGAGCCGCATCGTCATGCCCTTCGGCACGAACGCGCCGAAGGACTGGCCCGCCGACCCGGTGAAGGTCAGGTCGATGGTGCCGTCGGGAAGCCCCGCGCCGCCGTGCTTCTTGGTGACCTCGTGGCCGAGGATCGTGCCGACCGTGCGGTTGACGTTGCGGATCTGGAGCTGGGCGCGGACCGACTCGCCGTTCTCGATCGCGTCCTTCGCCAGCGGCACCAAGTCCGTCACGTCCAACGCCTTCGACAAGCCGTGCTCCTGCGACTTGGTGCAGTACAGGTCCTGCTCCGGGAAGGAGTCGCGGTCCGGCTGGTGCAGGATCGGCGTCAGGTCGAGGCCGGCGGCCTTCCAGTGGTCGACCGCCTGCGTGGCGTCGAGGCTGCCGACCTGGCCGATCGCCTCCTCCAGGGAGCGGAAGCCGAGCTCCGCGAGCAGCTCGCGGACCTCCTGGGCGACGTACTCGAAGAAGTTGACGACGTACTCGGCCTTGCCGGAGTAGCGCTCGCGGAGCACCGGGTTCTGCGTGGCGACGCCCACGGGGCAGGTGTCGAGGTGGCAGACCCGCATCATGATGCAGCCGGAGACCACCAGCGGCGCCGACGCGAAGCCGTACTCCTCCGCGCCGAGCAGCGCGGCGACGACGACGTCGCGACCGGTCTTGAGCTGGCCGTCGGTCTGCACGACGATCCGGTCGCGCAGGCCGTTGAGCAGCAGCGTCTGCTGGGTCTCGGCCAGGCCGAGCTCCCAGGGTCCGCCCGCGTGCTTGAGCGAGGTCAGCGGCGCCGCGCCGGTGCCGCCGTCGTGGCCGGAGATGAGCACCACGTCGGCGTGCGCCTTGGAGACACCCGCCGCGACCGTGCCGACGCCGACCTCGGAGACCAGCTTCACGTGGATGCGGGCCTGCGGGTTGGCGTTCTTCAGGTCGTGGATCAGCTGCGCGAGATCCTCGATCGAGTAGATGTCGTGGTGCGGCGGCGGGCTGATCAGGCCCACGCCCGGCGTCGAGTGCCGAGTCTTGGCCACCCACGGGTAGACCTTGTTGCCGGGCAGCTGGCCGCCCTCGCCGGGCTTCGCGCCCTGCGCCATCTTGATCTGGATGTCGTCGGAGTTCGTGAGGTACTCCGCGGTGACGCCGAACCGGCCCGACGCGACCTGCTTGATCGCGCTGCGCCGCTCGGGGTCGTAGAGCCGCTCCGGGTCCTCGCCGCCCTCGCCGGTGTTGGACTTGCCGCCCAGCCGGTTCATGGCGATCGCGAGGGTCTCGTGCGCCTCCATCGAGATCGAGCCGTAGGACATCGCGCCGGTCGAGAACCGCTTGACGATCTCCGAGACGGGCTCGACCTCGTCGATGGAGATCGGCTGGCGGCCGGCCTCCTCGGCGTCCTTGAGGCGGAACAGGCCGCGCAGCGTCATCAGCCGCTGCGACTGCTCGTCGACTCGCGAGGTGTACTGCTTGAAGACGTCGTAGCGGCCGCTGCGCGTGGCGTGCTGGAGGCGGAAGACGGTCTCGGGGTCGAACAGGTGCGGCTCGGCCTCCCCCGCGACGCTGCGGCGCCACTGGTACTCGCCGCCGACCTCCAGCTCCCGGTGCGCCGGGGAGATGCCGCCGCGCGGGTACGCCGTGGCGTGCCGGCGCGCGACCTCCTCCGCGATGGCGTCCAGCTCGATGCCGCCGAGCTTGGAGGTGGTGCCGGTGAAGTACTTGTCGACGACGGCCTGCGAGAGGCCGACCGCCTCGAAGATCTGGGCGCCGGTGTAGGACGCGACCGTCGAGACGCCCATCTTCGACATCACCTTCAAGACGCCCTTGCCGAGCGCCTTCACGAGGTTGGTGACGGCCTTCTCGCCGTCGACCTTGACGTAGAAGCCCTCGCGAGCGAGGTCCTCCACGGACTCCATGGCGAGGTAGGGGTTGACCGCCGCGGCGCCGTACCCGACGAGCGTCGCGACGTGGTGGACCTCGCGGACGTCGCCGGCCTCGACCAGCAGGCCGACCTGGGTGCGGGTCTTCTCACGGACCAGGTGGTGGTGCACGGCACCGGTGAGCAGCAGCGACGGGATCGGCGCGAGCTCGGCGGTGGAGTGCCGGTCGGACAGCACGATGACGCGGGCACCGTCGGCGATCGCCGCGGACACCTCCACGCAGATCTCCTCGATCCGCTCCGCCATCGCCGCTCCCCCGCCGTCGACCGGGTAGAGACCCCGGGCGACGTGCGTGATGAACCCCGGCATGTCGCCGTCACGGTTGATGTGGCGGATCTTGGCCAGGTCGTCGTTGGAGATGACCGGGAACGGCAGCACGACCATGCGACAGGACGCCGGCGCCGGCTCGAGCAGGTTGGCCTCCGGGCCGATGGTGCCGGCCAGGGAGGTGACGAGCTCCTCGCGGATGGCGTCCAGCGGCGGGTTGGTGACCTGCGCGAACAACTGGCTGAAGTAGTCGAACAGCAGCCGCGGCTTCTCGCTCAGCGCCGCGATGGGGGTGTCGGTGCCCATCGAGCCGATCGGCTCGGCCCCGGTGTTCGCCATCGGGGTGAGCAGGACGCGCAGCTCCTCCTCGGTGTAGCCGAACACCTGCTGGCGCCGGGTGACCGAGGCGTGCGTGTGGACGATGTGCTCGCGCTCCGGCACGTCGTCGAGGTGGATCAGGCCGGCGTGCAGCCACTCGTCGTACGGGTGCTCCGCGGCGAGCTGGGCCTTGATCTCCTCGTCCTCGATGATCCGGTGCTCGTCGGTGTCGACGAGGAACATCCGGCCCGGCTGGAGGCGGCCCTTGCGGACCACCTTCGCGGGGTCGATGTCCAGGACGCCGACCTCGGAGGCCAGGACGACGAGGCCGTCGTCGGTGACCCAGTAGCGCGAGGGGCGCAGGCCGTTGCGGTCGAGGACCGCGCCGATCTGCGAGCCGTCGGTGAAGACCACACAGGCCGGGCCGTCCCAGGGCTCCATCATCGTGGAGTGGAACTCGTAGAAGGCACGCCGCTGGGCGTCCATCTCGCTGTGGTTCTCCCACGCCTCGGGGATCATCATCAGCACGCTGTGCGGCAGCGACCGGCCGCCCATGTGCAGCAGCTCGAGCACCTCGTCGAACGACGCGGAGTCGGACGCGCCCGGGGTGCAGATCGGGTAGAGCCGCTCCAGGTCGCCCGGGATCACGTCGGAGGCGAGCAGTGCCTCGCGGGCCCGCATCCAGTTGCGGTTGCCCATGACCGTGTTGATCTCGCCGTTGTGGGCGATGAACCGGAAGGGGTGGGCCAGCGGCCAGCTCGGGAAGGTGTTGGTCGAGAAGCGGGAGTGCACGACGGCCAGCGCCGAGGTCACCCGCTCGTCGAGCAGGTCCGGGAAGAACTTGTCGAGCTGGTCGGTCGTGAGCATGCCCTTGTAGGCGATGGTGCGCGAGGACAGCGACGGGAAGTAGACGTCGGTCTCGTGCTCCGCGCGCTTGCGCAGGCAGAACGCCAGGCGCTCCAGGGCCATGCCGGTCACCCGCGAGCCGGAGCCCGCGACGAACAGCTGGGCGAAGGCCGGCTTCACGCCGAGCGCCATGCTCCCGAGCTCGGAGTCGTCGGTCGGCACCTCGCGCCAGCCGAGCACCATGAGGTTCTCCTCGGCCGCGATCTCCTCGATCCGGGCGCGGGTCTTCGCGACCTGCTCCTCGTCGCCGGGAAGGAAGGCCGTGCCCACGGCGTAGGCGTGCTGCGGCGGGAGCTCGAAGCCCGACTTCACCGCCTCCTCGCGGAAGAACCGGTCGGGGACCTGCAGCAGGATGCCGGCGCCGTCGCCGGTGTTCTGCTCGGCGCCCGCGGCCCCGCGGTGGTCGAGGTTCCGCAGGGCCTGGATGCCCTGCTTCACGATGTCGTGGCTGGCGACGCCGTTCAGGGTGGCGACGAAGGCCACGCCGCACGCGTCGTGCTCGTGGCGAGGGTCGTACAGCCCCTGTGGCGGCGGGAATGCGTGCGAGTACGGCACCGGGCATTCTCCCGTCGTCTCTGCGCCGCGCAGGGCCCCACGACTCTGTCGGGCCTGCACTGGCGGATCGGCAATGCGATGAAACGGTGGTGCGGGGGACGACATTGGCCCTAGCGGAGGGTTCAGGCTACCACCCGGTCAGACCGGCGACGCACCGTCGTCCCGGTCGTGGACGTCCTCGACGTCGTCGTGGACGGTGCCCCCGGGGTGGCCGGTGTACACGCGCTCCTCGCGGCCGGGATGGCGGCGGGCGCTCCACAGGAACCACACCAGCCCCGCGAGGAACAGGACGAGGGACGTCCAGACGTTGAAGCGCAGGCCGAGGACGTCGTCGAGCTCGACGTCGTCGATGCGGAGGTACTCGATCCAGGCGCGGCCGACCGTGTAGACCATGATGTAGAGCGCCACCACGCGGCCGTGGCCGAGGCGGAAGCGACGGTCGGCCCACACGAGCAGCGCGAAGCCGGCCAGGCACCACAGGCTCTCGTAGAGGAACGTCGGGTGGAAGGTCGTGCCGGGCGGGAAGCCGGCGTTCGCCGCGGTGCCGTCGCTGACCTCGAGCGCCCAGGGCAGGTCCGTGGGCTTGCCGAACAGCTCCTGGTTGAACCAGTTGCCCCAGCGGCCGAACGCCTGGGCGACGAGGACGCCGGGGGCGCAGGCGTCGAGCACGGGGAGCAGCCTGATCCCCTTGCGCCTCGCGCCGATGACCAGGCCGAGCGCGCCGAGCGCGATCGCGCCCCAGACCCCCAGCCCGCCGCGCCACACGTAGAGCGCCTCGACCGGGTTGCCGCCGTCACCGAAGTAGAGCTGGCTGTCGGTGAGCACGTGGTAGAGCCGGCCGCCGACCAGCCCGAAGGGCACCGCCCAGATCGCCAGGTCCTGGATCTCGCCCGCCTGGCCGCCGCGGGCCACCCAGCGTCGCTCACCGATCCAGATCGCGGCGACGATGCCAAGGATGATCGCGAGGGCGTAGCCGCGCAGCGGAAGCGGCCCGAGGTACCACACGCCCTCGGACGGGCTCGGGATCGACAGCACGGTGGTCAGCACGGTGGTCAGCATGGCGCGCCCTCAGTCGTTCAGCAGGGTGTGGATGTCCTCGGCGAAGTCCGAGGACGAGGTGTCCTGGCCCCAGTAGACGAAGCCCTCGTCGTCGGCGTCGATCCCGGTGATCGTGGTGCCGTGGGTGATGTCGTAGCCGCCCGAGGGCATCTTCTCGCCCTTGGTGATGCCGACGCCGAGCGGCTCCGCGACGTCGATGATCGTCCGGAGGTCGCCGGTGAGGCCGATGAAGTCGGGGTCGAAGTGCGGGAGGTAGTCGGCGATCGCCTGCTCGGTGTCGCGCGCGGGGTCGGTCGTCACGTAGACGACGTCGACCCGCTCGCGATCGGCGTCGTCGAGGCGGGTCAGCGCCGACGCGAGGTTGGCCAGGACCGTCTGGCAGATGTCGGGACAGCTGATGTAGCCGAAGAACACCAGCGTGAGGTCGCGGTCGGTGTCCTCGGTGAGCGAGTACGGGTCGCCGTCGGTGTCGGTCAGCGGCGTCGCGAGCACCTCGAACGGCGGGTCGAGGACCGTGCCGTGCAGCTCCCCTTCGCCTGCGTCCGCACCGCCGCCGCAGGCGGTGAGCGCGAGGAGGAGGGCGACCAGTGCTGCAGCCGCCCTACCCACGCCGCACGCCCTCCGCGAGGTCCTCGGTCAGCGCCGTCAGGGCCCGCAGGCCGGCGGCCCGGTCGTCGGGGTGGTCCAGCAGCGCACGCACGAACGCGGAGCCGACGATCACGCCGTCGGCGTACGACGCGACCTCGGCGGCCTGGTCGCCGTTGCTGATGCCCAGCCCGACGCCGACGGGGAGGTCGGTGGCCTGCTTCGTGCGCGCGACCAGCGGCTCGGCCAGCTCGGAGGTGGTCGTGCGGGTGCCGGTGACGCCCATGACCGCGGTCGCGTACACGAACCCGCGGCAGTGCGAGACCGTCATCGCGATGCGCTCGTCGGTCGAGCTCGGCGCGACGAGGTAGACCTTGTCCAGGTCGTGCGCGTCGGCGGCCAGGCCCCACGCCGGGTCGGCGTCGGGGGTGATGTCGGGCGTGATGAGGCCCGCTCCCCCGGCGTTGGCGAGGTCGGTGGCGAACCGCTCGACGCCGTACCGCTCCACCGGGTTCCAGTAGGTCATCACGAGCGCGGGGGTGCCGGTCGCGGCGACGGCCTCGACCGTGCGCAGCACGTCCCGGGTGCGGAAGCCGTTGTCGAGCGCCTGCTGGGCGGCGGCCTGCACGGTCGGGCCGTCCATGACCGGGTCGCTGTAGGGCAGGCCGACCTCGATCACGTCGCAGCCGGCCTCGACCATCGCGAGCAGCGCGGCGTCGCCGCCGGCGGCGTCGGGGAAGCCGGACGGCAGGTAGCCCACCAGGGCGGCGCGGCCGTCGGCCTTCGCCTTCGCGAACGCGACGCTGACACTCACTGTCCGCTCACCTCCGGGTCTCCCGTCTCGGCGTCCGCGTCGCCCAGGCCGAACCAGGTCATCGCGGTCTCCATGTCCTTGTCGCCGCGGCCGCTCAGGTTCACCAGCAGCGTCTGACCCGGCCGCTCCCGCGCGATGCGGAGAGCCCCCGCGAGCGCGTGCGCCGACTCGATCGCCGGGATGATCCCCTCCGTGCGCGCCAGCAGCGCCATCGCGTCCATCGCCTCGGCGTCGGTCACCGGCTGGTACGTCGCCCGCCCGACGTCCGCGAGGTGCGCGTGCTGCGGGCCGACCCCCGGGTAGTCCAGGCCCGCGGAGATCGAGTGGGACTCGAGGGTCTGCCCGTCCTCGTCCTGGAGCACGAACGTGCGCGCGCCGTGCAGCACGCCGCGGTCGCCGGCGTGGATGGTCGCGGCGTGGCGTCCGGTCTCGAAGCCCTCGCCGCCCGGCTCGAAGCCGAAGATGTCGACGCCCTCGTCGTCGAGGAACGCGGTGAAGAGCCCGATGGCGTTGGAGCCGCCGCCGACGCAGGCCGCGATCGCGTCCGGCAGCACGCCGTACTGCTCGAGACACTGGGCCCGCGCCTCGTCGCCGATGCCGCGGCAGAAGTCGCGGACCATCGTCGGGAAGGGATGCGGTCCGGCTGCGGTGCCGAAGAGGTACGCCGTGTGGTCGACGCTCGCGACCCAGTCGCGCAGCGCCTCGTTGATCGCGTCCTTGAGGGTCGCGCTGCCGGAGTCGACCGCCACCACCTTGGCGCCGAGCAGGTTCATCCGGGCGACGTTGAGCGCCTGGCGCTTGGTGTCGACCGAGCCCATGTAGACCGTGCAGTCGAGGCCGAAGTACGCCGCCGCGGTGGCGCTCGCGACGCCGTGCTGGCCGGCACCGGTCTCGGCGATCACGCGGGTCTTGCCCATGCGCTTGGTGAGCAGCGCCTGGCCGAGCACGTTGCGGATCTTGTGCGCGCCGGTGTGGTTGAGATCCTCGCGCTTGAGCAGGACGCGGGCGCCGACCGACCGGCTGAGCCGCTCGGCGTGGTAGAGCGGGCTGGGGATGCCGGCGTACTCGCGCAGGATCGCCTCGAAGCTCGCCACGAACTCGGGGTCGGCCATCGCCTCCTGCCACGCCTGCGTGAGCTCGTCCAGCGCGGCGACCAGGGCCTCGGGCATGAACCGCCCGCCGAACCCCTTCTCGGAGCCGCCGAACCACCCCCGCTCGTCGGCGTCGAAACTCATGCTTCCACTCCTGTCATCGCAGCGACCGCCGCCTCGGGGTCGCCGTCCTTCACCAGCGCCTCGCCGACGAGTACGGCGCGCGCCCCCTCGCTCACGAACCGCTTCACGTCGGCGGGGCCGAAGATGCCGCTCTCGGCGATCTTCACGCGATCGTCGGGCACCAGCGGCGCGAGCCGGCCGAACGTGTCGTCGTGGATCTCGAGGGTCTTCAGGTTGCGGGCGTTCACGCCGACCAGCTCCGCGCCGAGCGCCACCGCCCGCTCGGTCTCGGCCGCGTCGTGCACCTCGACGAGGACGGTCAGCCCGAGCTCGCGTGCCTCGTCGTGGAGCCGGCGCAGCGTGTCGTCGTCGAGCGCGGCCACGATCAGCAGCGCCAGGTCGGCACCGGCGGCGCGGGCCTCGACGAGCTGGTAGCTGGTGACGATGAAGTCCTTGCGCAGGATCGGGGTGTCGACCGCCGCCCGGACCGCGCGCAGGTCGGCGAGGCTGCCGCCGAAGCGGCGCTGCTCGGTGAGCACGCTGATCGCCGCGGCGCCGCCGGCGGCGTACCGCTGCGCGAGCTCGGCGGGGTCCGGGATGTCGGCCAGGTCGCCCTTGCTCGGGCTGCGGCGCTTGACCTCGGCGATCACGCTCGACCCGGGGGCGCGGAAGCGCGGCATCGGGTCGCGCGGCGGGTCGACGTCGGCGAGGGCGGCGCGGAGGTCGGCCAGCGGCGTCGTGGACTCCCGCTCGGCGAGGTCGGCACGCACGCCGGCCACGATCTCGTCGAGCACGGACATGACACCTAGTGTTTCACGCGCGTGGCCGGCGTCTCAGACCGGTACTGTCCGGCCCAACGGCCGGCAGACGGACGGCCACGACGAAGGGTTCAACCCGTGAGCTATTCCGAACCGCCTCCCCCGCCCCCGCAGTACGGTGCCCCGGTCCCGCCGGCCAGCGGCGCCGAGCCGAAGACGTCCGGCAAGGCGATCGCCTCGCTCGTCACCGGCCTCGTGGGCCTGCTGACGATCTGCTGCGGATTCCTGGTGGTCTCCAGCATCGTGGCGCTGGTCCTCGGCATCCTGGCGCGCAAGGACATCCAGAAGTCCAACGGCGCGCTCAAGGGCGACGGCATGGCGCTGACCGGCATCATCACCGGCGTCGTCGGCATCATCATGGTGATCGTCTCGATCATCCTGATCGCCACCGGTGCCATCGAGACCAACTTCGAGTACAGCGGCTCCTGACCGCTGCACGCGAGACGTCGGGCCGGCCCTGCGGGGCCGGCCCTTCGTGTCTGCTGAGGGTGTCTGCTGAGGGTGTCTGCTGGCGGCTAGGGAGCCAGCCAGGACCCGGCCGGCAGGTTGCGGACGACGGCGAAGACGACGCCGAGCACGCAGAACGCGACGGTCGCGATCGTGATCAGCCGCGCGTTCGGCTCACGCTCACGGCCGACCCAACGGTCGACGAACCAGCGGCCCAGCAGGAACACCACCACCGGCAGCACCGCGATGAACAGCAGGTTGCTGGACGCGGCCGCGGCGACGTCGCCGTTCGTCAGGTCGTTGACCGCGCGCAGGCCACCACAGCCGGGGCACCAGAAGCCCATCGCGGCCGACGGGCAGTAGCCCCACGTGCCGCTCTCGTGCGGGTCGCGCAGGTGCAGCGCGAGCGAGGCGGCGGCGAGGCCGCCGATCACCAGGGTCGGGGCGAGCACGCGCCGGCGGCGTGCTGGGGTGACCGCCGACGGCTCCGTCGCAGTCACCTGGGCCATGGGCTCAGTGGCCGGACTCGTGGTAGCCGAGCTTGACCATCACGGCGAAGATCACGAGCGAGGCGACGCCGAGAGCCACGCCCACCCAGAAGATCGTCATGCTGATCGGGTCGAGGAGCAGACCGACGGCGCCCACCACGAAGCCGAGCATGGCGACCGTGACGGCCGTCCAGGCTGCGGGAGTGTTGCCGTGGCTGTCAGACATGCGGGGCTCCTCGGTGTTGCCGGTCGGTGCTGCGGGGCGGTACGCCGGACAGTCTATTCAGCATCGCGGGCCGTCGGGTCACGACCCTCGTCCATGGCCTTCCACAGATCCAGGCTGGACTGCTCCTCGGGTGCCTGCTCGGGCTCGGCGGCGGCCGCGACCGGGGCGTCGTAGCGGCTCCCCATCTCCGGCCACGACGGCGTGAGCAGCACGGCGAGCACGGTCGTCGCCAGCGAGAGCACCGCGCCGAGCAGCGCCAGCCACCACCACGCGGTGTGCGTCACGGCCGCGTCCGTCAGGCCGACACTGCCCAGCTCGTCGCGGAGCTGGTCGGGCACCTGGGACCACCCGACGAGCGTCGCGGCCAGCGCCCCGCCCGAGGCCACGACGCCGAGCGCGGCCACCGCGCGGCGTACCCGCCCGCGCGTCACCAGCACCACGCCCCAGCAGGCGAGCACGACCAGGCCGAGGGCGGTCGCCAACGGCATGTGGCCGTCGTAGGTGACGAACCCGCTGGTCGCGTCGGACTCGGCGGCCGGGTTGTTGCCCGCGATCGCCAGGAGGCCGCCGCCCAGCAGGCCGAGGAGGACGACCGGGCCGAAGGTCCGGCGCCGGTCAGCCGGCCGGTCAGCCATGCGTGTGGACCAGGTCCGCGTCGAAGCAGGTCCGGTCGCCGGTGTGGCACGCGGCGCCGACCTGGTCGACCTTGAGCAGGAGGGTGTCGCCATCGCAGTCGAGCCGGACCTCCTTGACCGACTGCACGTGGCCCGAGGTGTCGCCCTTGACCCAGTACTGCCGGCGGCTGCGGCTCCAGTACGTCGCGCGGCCCGTCTCGATGGTCCGGGCCAGCGCCTCGTCGTCCATCCACGCCAGCATGAGCACCTCACCGGTGTCGTGCTGCTGCACGATGGCGGGCACGAGGCCCTCGGCGGTGCGTGTGAGCCGGTCCGCGATCGCGGGGTCGAGGGTGGTCATGCGCTCATTGTCCCTGCTGGGCGACCCAGCTGGCGTGCAGGCCGGCGTAGACCGAGCCGTCCTCCCGGACGAGCGCGGCGTGGGGCCCGCGCTGCACGATCCGGCCCTTGTCGACGACGACCACCTCGTCGGCGTTCTCGGCGGTGGTCAGCCGGTGGGCGATGGTGACCGAGGTCCGGCCGCGCATCAGCCGCTCGAGGGCCCAGCCGATCCTCATCTCCAGCGCGGGGTCGACGGCGCTGGTGGCCTCGTCGAGGACGAGCAGGTCGGGGTCGGCGAGCTGGGCCCGCCAGAGCGCGACCAGCTGCCGCTCTCCCGCGGACATCGACTCGCCGCGCTGGCCGACCCGGGTCGCGATGCCGGCCGGGAGCCCGGCCAGCCAGTCGCCGAGGCCGAGGTCCTCGGCCGCGGCGAGGATCTCCTCGTCGGTCGCGTCGAGGCGGCCGTAGCGGACGTTGGCGGCGATGGTGTCGTCGAAGAGGAAGCCCTCCTGCGGCACGAGCACGACGCTGCGCCGCATCGAGGCGGCGGGGATCCGGCGGACGTCGATGCCGTCGAGCAGCACCGCGCCCTCGCTGGGGTCCATCAGCCGGGTGAGCAGCTTGGCGATCGTCGACTTGCCGGAGCCGGTCTCGCCGACGACGGCCACGCGCGTGCCGGCGGCCAGGTCGAGGCGGATGTCGCGGAGCACCGGCGGCCCGCCCGGATAGGCGAAGGTGACGTCCTCGAAGCGCACGTCCACCGGCCCGCGGGGCAGCGCCTGCCCGTCCGGACCGGGGTCGACCAGGTCGGCCGGGGTGTCGAGGATGCCGATGACGCGGCGCCAGCTGGCGACGGCGTTCTGGGCGTCGGTGAGGATCTGGGTGCCCATCTGCACCGGGCCGACGAACAGCGAGACGAGGAACGCGAACGCGAGCACCTCGCCCGCGGTGATCTCGTCGGCGAAGCCGAGCCACACGCCCGCGACGATCACGCCGGCGTTCGCGAGGCCGGCCGAGACGCCGCCGAGCGAGAACGAGACGGCGGTGAAGCCCTGGGCGCGGGTGCTGGCCGCCTTGTAGGAGTCGATCGCGTGGTCGATGCGCTCCTGGGTGCGGTCCTCGACGGCGTACGACCGGACGACCGCCGCGCCGACGACGGGCTCGGAGATCGCCGAGAGCATCACCCCGACCTGCTGGCGGACCGTTCCGTAGGCGTCCGACAGCTTGCGCTGGAAGTAGCGCAGCGACAGGAACAGCGGCAGGAAGCAGACCCAGACGACGATCGCGAGCTGCCAGCTGTAGACGAGCATCACGACGGTGGCGACCAGCACCTGCCCGACGCTGACGATGAACAGCAGGCCGCCGAAGACCAGGAACAGGCTGATCTGGTCGACGTCGCTGGTGACCCGGGAGACCAGGGCGCCGCGGCGCTCGGTGTTCTGGGTGAGCAGCGGCAGGTCGTGGACGTGGCGGAACGCCTTGATCCGCAGCGTCGCCAGGCCGCGCTCGGAGGCGGTGAACAGCCGGGCGGTCATGAGGTACGACGCCCAGCCCGCGACCACGATCGCGGCCGCCGCGGCCAGACCCATCCAGACGGCGTACGAGACGTCCGGACCCTGCGGCCCGTTGAGTCCGTGGTCGATCGTGCGCTGGACCGCGACCGGCACGACCACCTGGCCGACGGACGCGATCAGCGCGAGCAGGAGCGTGAGACCGAGGCCTTCCTTGAGCTCGGGTGAGAAGTGCACGCCGCGCCGGAGGGTCTCGATCGCGCCGATGTCCTCGCCGCTGTCCATGACGGTGCTCATCTGTTGGGGTCCCCGCGGAATCGTGGTCTGGAGGAGCGGAGCGGGGGAAGGCCGCGATTTCGTGGGGTATTCATTCGGCCTCCCCCACGAGCTCGGCCCCGAGCTCCGGCTGGTGCTCGTAGGCGTTCACCAGCCGGGCGTAGGCGGGGCTCCGCTCGAGCAGCTCGGCGTGGGTGCCGCGGTCGGCGATCCGGCCGTCCTGGAGGTGCACGACCTCGTCGGCGAGCGCGATCGTGGCCTTGCGGTAGGCGACGACGACCAGCGTGGCTTCCTTGCTCCCGGAGCGCAGCGCCTCGAGGATCCGGCCCTCGACCTCGGGGTCGACGGCCGAGGTGGCGTCGTCGAGCACCAGCAGGCGAGGCTCGCGGACGAGGGCCCGGGCGAGCGAGATCCGCTGCCGCTGCCCACCGGACAGGGAGGCGCCGCGCTCGCCCAGCCGGGTGTCGAGGCCGTCGGGCAGCGCCGCCACGAACCCGTCGGCCTGGGCCACTCGCAGGGCCGCCCAGACCTCCTCGTCGGAGACGTCGGCGCCGAGCGTGACGTTGCCGCGGACGGTGTCGTCGAAGAGGAACGCGGTCTGCGGGACGACGGCGACCGCCCGGGCGAGCTCGCCCCTGGCCAGGTCGCGCAGGTCGGTGCCGTCGAGCCGGATCAGCCCTTCGTCGGGGTCCACCAGCCGGGTCATCAAGTGGGTGAGCGTGCTCTTCCCGGAGGCGGTCGCGCCGACGAGCGCGACGGTACGGCCCGGCTCGACCGTGAACGAGACGTCGTCGAGGAGCCGCTGCTCGGGGTCGTAGCGGTAGCCGAGGTGCTCGACCTCGAGCCGGGCGCCCTGGTCCGCGTCGGCGACCGTGCGGTCGCCGTACGGCATCTCGCCGGTCGCCCGGAGCACGGTGCGGACCCGGTGGTAGCCGACGACGCTGCGGGGGAACTCGCCCAGCAGCCAGCCGATCGCCCGGATCGGGAACGAGACGACCGTGAGGAGGTAGGCGATCGTGACCACGTCGCCGGGGGCGGTGGCTCCGCTGACCACGCGGCTGACGCCGACCGCGAGGACGACGAGCACGCCGATGTTGGGGAGCGCGGCGAGCGTCGGGTCGAAGGCCGCGCGGACCCGGCCGGCGCGGATGTTCACGTCGCGCAGCCGGTGGGCCATGTCGGCGAACCGTTCGGTCTCCTCGCCCTCACGGCCGAGCGTCTTGACGACCATGGCGCCGTCGAAGGACTCGTGCGCGACCTCGCTGAGCTCGGCCCGCAGCTGCTGCGCCTTGGTCATCAGCGGCGACGCGCGGCGCTGGTAGGCGAGGTTCGCGAGCACGACCGCCGGGAACACCAGCAGGCCGACGACGGCCATCACCACGTCGGCGAGGAACATCTGGACGATGGCGATCGCCATCATCGCGAGCACCCCGACGGCCATCGGCAGCGGCGCGATCGGTCCCCACGCCGCCTCGACGTCGGAGTTGGCGTTGGAGAGCAGCTGGCCGGTCGGGTGGCGCTGGTGCCACTCCATCGGCAGGCGGAGGTACTGGCGGGTGACGGCGCGGCGGGTGTGGGCCTGCATGCGGTACTGCATGATGCCGGCGCCGAGGCGGCGGGCGACGATGCCGACCGCACGCAGCAGCGCGACGCCGAGGAACAGCGCGACCACGGCGATCAGCAGGCTCGCGTCGATCTCGCCCTCCTCGAAGGCGGGCAGCACGACGTGGTCGGTGGCCCAGCCGAGCACCCAGGCGTCGGCGACGGTCAGCGCGCCGAAGATGAGGCTGCCGACGGTCGAGAGCGCGAAGATCATCGGCTCGCGCCGGATGGCGACCCCGAGTACGCGGAACCCGGCACCCGTCGTGCCGCGGCGCTCCCGCTCGTCCGTCACCTGCACCCCTCTCGCCCCGCAGGAACCCGCGAGACGGCCACCCTATTCCGAGCGGGTGAGAGCCGATCGCGGCGCCTGAGCCGGCTTCACCCCTGGCCGCGAACCTGCCGAGCCGCGAGCCAGGTCTCGAAGCGTCCGGCCGCGGTCGCGAGGTGGTGGCGCATCGGCACAACCGGCGCCGTCAGCGAACGGGGTGACCGGCGGCAGCCAGCGTCCGCTTCACGTCGCTGACCCGCAGCGTGCCGAAGTGGAACACGGAGGCCGCGAGCACCGCGTCCGCACCGGCCTCGACCGCCGGCGGGAAGTGCTCGGTCGCCCCCGCCCCACCCGAGGCGATGACCGGGATGCTGACCTCGCGTCGTACGGCGCGGATCAGGTCGACGTCGAACCCCTCGCGGGTGCCGTCGGCGTCCATGGCGTTGAGCAGGATCTCGCCCGCGCCGAGCTCGGCCGCGCGGGCCGCCCAGGCGATCGCGTCGAGGCCCGCGGACTTCCGCCCGCCGTGGGTGGTGACCTCGAACCCGGAGTCGGTGCCGGTGGCGCGGCGGGCGTCGACGGAGAGCACGAGCACCTGGTTGCCGAACCGCTCCGCGATCTCGCGGACCAGCTCGGGCCGGTGGATGGCGGCCGTGTTGACCGCGACCTTGTCGGCGCCGGCGCGCAGCAGCCGGTCGACGTCCTCGACCGAGGAGACTCCCCCGCCGACCGTCAGCGGGATGAAGACCTCCTCGGCACAGCGCGAGACCACCTCCATCGTGGTCGCGCGGCCCTCGTGGGAGGCGGAGATGTCGAGGAAGGTCAGTTCGTCGGCGCCCTCGGCGTCGTAGAGCCGGGCCAGCTCGACGGGGTCGCCGGCGTCGCGGAGCTCCTGGAAGTTCACGCCCTTGACCACGCGTCCGCCGTCGACGTCGAGGCACGGGATGACCCGGACCGCGAGGCTCACGCCCGGCTCTCCCGCGTCCCCTTGGTGAGGGCCAGGGCGTCCTCGAGCGAGAACCGGCCCTCGTAGAGCGCCGTGCCGGCGATCGCGCCCTCGACGCCGTCGGGCACCAGCGACATCAGCGCGCGGATGTCGTCGAGCGTGGTCACGCCGCCGGACGCCACGACCGGCGCGGACGTGGCCGCGCAGACGTCGCGCAGGAGCTCGAGGTTCGGGCCCTGGAGCATGCCGTCCTTGTTGACGTCGGTGACGACGTACCGGGCGCAGCCCTCGCTGTCGAGGCGGGTCAGCGTCTCGTAGAGGTCGCCGCCGTCCTTGGTCCAGCCGCGGGCGGCGAGCGTGCGCCCGCGCACGTCGAGGCCGATCGCGACCCGGTCGCCGTGCTCGGCGATGATCCGGGCGCACCACTCCGGCTGCTCGAGGGCGGCGGTGCCGATGTTCACCCGGCGGCAGCCGGTGGCGAGCGCGGCGGCGAGCGACTCGTCGTCGCGGATGCCGCCGCTCATCTCGACCTGGATGTCGAGCGCGCCGACGATCTCCGCCTGGAGCTCGCGGTTGGAGCCCCGGCCGAACGCCGCGTCGAGGTCGACCAGGTGGATCCACTCCGCCCCGGCGTCCTGCCAGCGCATCGCGGCGGCCACCGGGTCGCCGTACACGCGCTCGGACCCGGCGACGCCCTGGGCGAGCTGGACGGCGCGGCCCTCGGTGATGTCGACGGCGGGGAGGAGTTCCAGGTAGGCGGAGGTCATGGTCATTGCCTTCAGTTCTCGGTCAGTTCTTCGTCATGAGGATGTGGACGAGCGGTGCGACGAGCACCGTCAGGAGCAGCGCGAACGCGCGGACGGCCCAGTCGCCGGTCGCCAGCCAGATCAGCACGTTGAGCACGACCACGACGACCACGAGCATCCGGGTCTGGGTGCGCCGGCGCTCGGCGAGGATGCCGGTCGGCTGCTTGCGCTGCTTCGGCACCAGGCCGGTCACCGCCCGCACGCGGGCGTCGCGGCGCTCCTTGCGCTCGGCCTCGGCGGCCTTCGCCGCGGCGACGATCGCCGCCTCGCGCTCGCGCTCGGCACGACGCCGGGCGCGCTCCTTGCTCATGCCGGCCTCACAGGGCCTCCACCCAGTTGCGGAGCAGCGCCGCGCCGGCGTCGCCGGACTTCTCCGGGTGGAACTGGGTGGCGGTCAGCGGACCGTTCTCGACCGCGGCGACGAACCGGTCGCCGCCGTGCCTCGACCAGTGGACCAGGGGCGCCCGGGTGCGGTCGTTGGTGACGAGCTCCCAGTCGCGCACGCCGTACGAGTGCACGAAGTAGAACCGCTCGTCCTCGATGCCGCGGAACAGCGTGCTCCCCTCGGCGACCTCGACGGTGTTCCAGCCCATGTGCGGCACGACCGGCGCCTGGAGCCGCTCGACCACCCCGGGCCACTCGTCGCAGCCCTCGGTCTCCACGCCGTGCTCCACCCCGCGCCCGAAGAGGATCTGCATGCCCACGCAGATGCCGAGCACGGGTCGGCCGCCGGACAGCCGGCGGCCGATGATGCGCTCGCCCTTGATCGCGCGCAGCCCCTCCATGCAGGCCGCGAACGCCCCGACCCCGGGTACGACGAGGCCGTCGGCGTCCAGCGCCGTGTCGAAGTCACCGGTGAGGGTGACGTCGGCACCGGCGCGCTCGACCGCGCGCACGGCGGAGCGGAGGTTCCCCGACCCGTAGTCGAGGACCACGACGTTCTTCAGCGTCACAGAGTGCCCTTGGTGGACGGCACGCCGGTCTCGCGCGGGTCGAGCGCGACCGCGTCGCGGAACGCCCGGGCGAACGCCTTGAACTGGGTCTCGACGATGTGGTGCGGCTCGCGGCCGGCCAGCACCCGCACGTGCAGCGCGACGTGGGCGTGGAAGGCGATCGTCTCGAAGACGTGGCGGGTCAGCGAGCCGAGGTAGTCGCCGCCGAGCACGACGTACTGCTGGCCCTCGGGCTCGCCGGTGTGCACGCAGTAGGGACGGCCGGACACGTCGACGACGGCCTGCACGAGCGCCTCGTCGAGCGGCACGGTGGCGTCGCCGAAGCGCCGGATGCCGACCTTGTCGCCGAGCGCCTCGCGCAGCGCCTGACCGAGCACGATCGCGGTGTCCTCGACCGTGTGGTGGGCGTCGATGTGGGTGTCGCCCTCGGTCTGCACGGTGAGGTCGAGCAGCGCGTGGCGTCCGAAGGCGTCGAGCATGTGGTCGTAGAAGCCGACACCGGTGGAGATGTCGGTGCGGCCGCTGCCGTCGAGGTCGACCTCGACGAGCACCTTCGACTCCTTGGTCTGCCGCTCGATGCGTGCGGTGCGACTCATGACCCAACCTCCATCTGCAGGACCTCTGTCATCGCCTGCTTGAACGCCATCATCTCGTCCGCGGTGCCGATCGACACACGCAACCACCCGTCCGGCCCGACCTCGCGGATCAGCACGCCCCGGTCGAGCAGTCCCTGCCACACAGCATGACGGTCCTCGAACGCGCCGAACAGCGCGAAGTTGGCGTCGCTGTCGGCGACCGTGAGGCCCTGCTCGCGGAGCCAGGCCACGGTCGCGTCGCGCTCGGCGCGCAGCTCGTCGACCTTGCCGAGCAGCTCCGGGGCGTGCCGGAGCGCCGCCAGCGCGGTCGCCTGGGTGACCGCGGAGAGGTGGTACGGCAGCCGCACGACGCGGATCGCGTCGCAGATGGCCGGGTCCGCCGCGAGGTAGCCCAGCCGCAGCCCGGCGGCCGCGAAGGCCTTGCTCATCGTGCGGGTGACGACCAGGTTGCGGTGCTCGGGCAGCAGCTCGAGCGCGCTGGGGACGCCGGCCCGCCGGAACTCGCCGTACGCCTCGTCGACCACGACCAGGCCCCGCTCCCCCGCGGCCTTGCACAGCAGCCCGACGGCGTCGGGCGGCAGCGCGGTGCCGGTGGGGTTGTTGGGGCTCGGCAGCAGCACCACGCTCGGCTGCTCGCGCTCGATCGCCTCCCGGGCCGCGTCGACGTCGAGGCTGAAGTCCTCGGCCCGCCGGCCCTGCACCCACGCCGTCGAGGTGTCGCGGGCGTACTCGGGGTACATCGAGTACGTCGGGGCGAAGCTCATCGCCGACCGCCCCGGGCCGCCGAAGGCCTGGAGCAGCTGGAGCATGACCTCGTTGGAGCCGTTCGCCGCCCACACCTGCTCGATGGTGATCCCGTGCGGCGTGTCCTTGGAGAGGTACGCCGCCAGCGCGGCGCGCAGCTCGACGTGCTCGCGGTCGGGGTAGCGGTTGAGCGTCGTCGCCGCCGCGCGGACGGCCGCGGCGATGTCGTCGGCGCAGGCGTCGCTGGGGCCGTAGGGGTTCTCGTTCGTGTTGAGCTGCACGGGGACGTCCAGCTGCGGCGCGCCGTACGGCCGGAGGCCCCGCAGCTCCTCCCGGATCGGGGGCCAGCTCATCGCTCGAACCGGACCGAGACCGCGGCGCCGTGACCGGGCAGGTCCTCGGCGTTGGCGAGCGTGACGACGTGGCCGGCGACCTCGTCGAGCGCCTCGCGGGAGTACTCCACGACGTGCACCGACTTGGTGAACGCGCGCACCGACAGCCCGCTGCTGTGGCAGGCGCAGCCGCCGGTGGGCAGGACGTGGTTGGAGCCCGCGCAGTAGTCGCCGAGGCTGACCGGGGCCCAGGGGCCGACGAAGATCGCGCCCGCGTTGCGGACCCGCGCGGCCCACGCGGCGGCGTCCTCGGTGTGGATCTCGAGGTGCTCGGCGGCGTACGCGTCGACGACGGCGAGGCCCTGCTCGAGGTCCTCGACGAGCACGATGCCCGACTGCGGACCGGAGAGGCTGGTGCGGATCCGGTCGACGTGCTTGGTGACCGAGACCTGCTTGTCGAGCTCGGCCTCGACGTCGGCGGCGAGCCGCTCGGACGGCGTGACGAGGACCGACGCGGCCAGCGGGTCGTGCTCGGCCTGGCTGATCAGGTCGGCCGCGACGTACGCCGCGTCGGCGGTGTCGTCGGCGAGGATGGCGATCTCGGTCGGCCCGGCCTCGGAGTCGATGCCGATCTGGCCCTTGAGCAGCCGCTTGGCCGTGACCGTGTAGATGTTGCCGGGGCCGGTGACCAGGTCGACCTTGGCGCAGGGGCCGGTGCCGTAGGCGAACATCGCGATCGCCTGGGCGCCGCCGACGGCGTAGACCTCGTCGACGCCGAGCAGCGCGCACGCGGCCAGGATCGTCGGGTGCACCGAGCCGCCGAACTCCTTCTGCGGCGGGCTGGACAGCGCGATCGAGCCGACGCCAGCGGTCTGCGCCGGGACCACGTTCATCAGCACGCTGGAGACCAGGGGCGCCAGGCCGCCGGGGACGTAGAGCCCGACCCGGTCGATCGGCACCTTGCGGTGCGTGACCCGGGCGCCGGGCGCCAGGTCGGTGACCGCGTCCTGCTCGAGCTCGTTGGCGCAGGTCGCGCGCAGGCGGCGGATCGACTCCTCGAGGCCGGCCCGGATGTCCGGGTCGAGCTCGTCGAGGGCGCGCGAGATCGCCTCGGGGGCGATCCGCAGATCGTCGACGGCGACGCCGTCGAAGCGCTCGGAGTACTCCCGGATCGCGTCGACGCCGCGGGTGCGCACCGCCTCGCAGATCGCATGCACCGCCGGCACCGCCGCTTCGACGTCGAAGTCGGCTCGGGGCACGGCTGCGCGGTAGTCGACGCCTCGGCGGTCGACTCCTCGCAGGTCAATGCGCGAGATCATGGCTCGATTCTACGAGCCGACGCCTGTCGCTCCCGAACCGCGACAGTGGCTGGACTAGGTTGAGTGATGTGCCCGACACGCTGCCGATGTTCCCGCTGAACACGGTGCTGTTCCCCGGGGTGTCCGTGCCGCTGGCCGTGTTCGAGGACCGCTACCGCGCGATGGTGCACCACCTGCTCCGCGTCGAGGACCCGGCCCAGCGGCTGTTCGCCTCGGTCGGCATCCGCGAGGGGTACGAGGTCGGCGACCACGGGGCGCAGTCGCTCTACCGGGTGGGCGTGCGGATGCAGCTGACCGAGGTCGAATCCCACCCCGACGGCACCTTCGAGGTCGTCGCGGTCGGGCAGGAGCGGATCCAGCTCGACCGGCTCGAGACCAGCGGCCCGTTCCCGGTCGGCCACGTCACCGACCACCCGGACCCCGACGCCCCGGTCGGCGAGGGGATCCTGGAGCAGGCGCGGATCGCCTTCACGGCGTACCGCGCGGCGCTGGCCGACATCCGCAGCGACCCCTACTCCGGGGCGCTCCCCCGCGACGCGACGTACCTCTCCTGGACGCTGGCCGCGGTCGCGCCGCTGCCGATGCCCGAGCGGCAGGCGCTGCTCGAGGCCGAGGACGCCGCCGTCCGGCTGGTCATGGTGACCGACCTGCTGCGCGCGGAGCTGCGCGCGATGAACGTCATCCCGTCCCTGCCCGCGACCGAGGTCGCCCGGACGAGATGGTCCCCCAACTAGTGGCCAAGAGGAGCAGGACCGGGCACGGCGGAACCCCGGCGACCGTCGCCCTCACCCGCGCCGGCATCGAGTTCAGCCTGCACGAGTACGAGCACGACCCCCGCGCGGCGTCCTTCGGGCTCGAGGCGGCCGAGGCGCTCGGCCTCGATCCGGTGCAGGTCTTCAAGACGCTGATGGCGACGGTCGACGGCAGGCTCACCGTCGGGATCGTCCCGGTCTCGGGCCAGCTCGACCTCAAGGCGCTGGCCCGCGCCGCCGGGGGCAGCAGGGCGGCGATGGCCGACGTGGCCGCCGCCGAGCGCGCGACCGGGTACGTCGCCGGCGGGATCTCGCCGGTCGGCCAGAAGCGCGCGCACCCCACCGTCGTCGACGAGAGCGCGCTGGCGCACGGCGTCGTCTACGTCTCGGGCGGACGCCGCGGCCTCGACCTCGGGCTCGCGCCGGCCGACCTGGTGCGCGCCACCGGCGCGACCGTCGCTCCGATCAGTCGGACCTGACCCGGTCGCGGGCGAGCAGCCCGATGAACGCCATCGAGAGGGCGACCAACGCGCCGGCGGGCAGCGCGATGAACGGGCTCCCGCCGGAGACGTCGAGCGCGCCCGGCACCACGGCACCCGCCGCGTCGAGCGGGTCGCCCGGGCCGAGCGCGACGCCGACGCGCAGCATCAGGAACGCGCCGAGCAGCGAGCCCAGGACGACGCCGAGCAGCGAGACCAGCGGGTAGCGGTCGAGGAACAGCGCCACGGCAGCGCCCCCGAGGAGACCGGCCACGCTGCCGACGACGACGTACCAGCCGGTGCCGGAGAAGACGCCGCGCAGGTTCGCCTCGTCCTGGGCGACCCAGGCGCCGTCCACGACGGCACCGTCGGGGGCGGTCCAGACCCACTCCCACACGACGCCGGCCACGACGCCGAGGACCGTCAGGACGAGCACGGCGAGGGCGAGCTGGACGAGGGCCGACCTCACCCCGTCAGGCATCCGGGGCCCAGCAGCTGCTTGAGGTCCGCGAAGAGTGCCGGGCTGGGCGACACCCGGAGGTTGTCGTCGAGCCGCATGACCATCGTCTGCTCACGGGTCAAGAGTCGCAGGCGCACCTCGGTCACGCCGGGATGGGTGCCGAGCACGTCCTTGAGCTGCTGCACGACCGGCGGCGTGCACCGCGTCGACGGGAGCGAGATGACGACCGGCCCGGAGGGCCCGTCGGACAGGTCCGGGAGGGTGACCTCCTGGCCCATGATCTCGGGCTGCTCCTTGCTCCGGTTGAGCCGGCCCTTGACCGTGATGATGGCGTCCTCGGAGATCAGGTGGCCGCACAGCTGCCACGAGCTCGGGAACAGCAGCACGTCGATGGCGCCGTCGAGGTCCTCGACCGTGACCAGCGCCCAGGCGTCGCCGCGCTTGGTGATCTTGCGCTGCACGGAGGTCACCAGGCCGGCGACGGTGATCGTGCTGCCGTCCTGCCGGTCCTCGTCCATCATCAGCTGGCCGATGGTGCAGTCGGTGCCGTTGGAGAGCACGTGCTCGAGGCCCAGCAGCGGGTGGTCGGAGACGTAGAGGCCGAGCATCTCGCGCTCGTGGCCGAGCAGGGTCATCTTGTCCCAGTCGTCGATGTCGGGGATCGTCACCGAGACGCCGAACCCCGAGTCGTCGTCGACGCCGCCGAACAGCGAGTCCTGGCCGATCGCCTCGTTGCGCTTGATGTCGACGAACTGGTCGACCGCGGCCTCGTGGATCGCGACCAGCGCCCGGCGCCGGTGCTTCATGTCGTCGAACGCGCCGGCCTTGATCAGCGACTCGATGACCCGCTTGTTGCAGACCTGGGCCGGCACCTTCTTGAGGAAGTCCTCGAAGCTCTCGAAACGGCCCTTCTCGGTGCGCCCCTCCACGATGCCGTCGACGACGTTGGATCCGACGTTGCGGATCGCGGTGAGGCCGAAGCGGATGTCGCGGCCGACCGGGGTGAAGTCGTGGGCGGACTCGTTGACGTCCGGCGGGAGCACCTGGATCTTCATCCGGCGGCACTCGTTGAGGTAGATCGCCATCTTGTCCTTGTCGTCCCGGGCGGACGTGAGCAAGGCGGCCATGTACTCGGCCGGGTAGTTGGCCTTGAGGTAGGCCGTCCAGTAGGTGATGACGCCGTACGCCGCGGAGTGCGACTTGTTGAACGCGTAGTCGGAGAACGGGAGCAGGATCTCCCAGAGCTTGTCGATCGCGGCCTGGGGGAACCCGCGCTCCAGCATGCCGGCCTGGAAGCCGGCGTACTGCTTGTCGAGCTCCTCCTTCTTCTTCTTGCCCATCGCGCGGCGCAGGTTGTCGGCCGCTCCCAGCGTGAAGCCCGCCAGGACCTGGGCGATCGCCATCACCTGCTCCTGGTAGACGATCAGGCCGTAGGTCTCCCCCAGGACCGGCTCGAGCGCCTCGGCGAGCGCGGGGTGGATCGGCTCGATCGGCTCGCGGCCGTTCTTGCGGCGGGCGTACTTGTTGTGCGAGTCCGCACCCATCGGGCCGGGGCGGTAGAGCGCGCTGACCGCGGTGATGTCGGCGAACTGGTCGGGCTGCATCGAGCGCAGCAGCGCGCGCATGCCGCCACCATCGAGCTGGAAGACGCCGAGCGTGTCGCCGCGGCCCATCAGCTCGTAGGTGGGCCGGTCGTCGAAGGGCAGCTCCTCGAGCACGACCTTCTCGCCGCGGTTGGCCTCGATGTTCGCGACCGCGTTCTCGAGGATGTGGAGGTTGCTCAGGCCGAGGAAGTCCATCTTGACCAGCCCGAGCGACTCGCACATCGGGTAGTCGAACTGGGTGATGATCGCGCCGTCCTGCGGGCGGGCCATGATCGGCACGATGTCGAGCAGCGGCTCGCTCGACATGATCACGCCGGCGGCGTGCACGCCCCAGTTGCGGATCTGGCCCTCGAGGCTGACCGCGGTGTTGTAGATCGTGCGGACGTCGGGGTCCTGGTCGTGCAGCGCGCGGAACTCGCCGCCCTCGCCGTACCGCTTGTGCTCGGGGTTGAAGATCTCCTTCAGCGGCACGCCCTTGCCCATGACGTCGGGCGGGAGCGCCTTGGTGATCCGGTCGGAGATCGCGAAGCCGTGGTCGAGCACGCGGGCGGCGTCCTTGATCGCGGCCTTGGCCTTGAGGCGGCCGAACGTCGCGATCTGGGCGACCCGGTCGGCGCCGTACTTCTCGGTGACGTACTTGATGACCTCGCCGCGGCGGTGGTCGTCGAAGTCGATGTCGAAGTCGGGCATCGACGGGCGCTCGGGGTTGAGGAACCGCTCGAAGAACAGCCCGTGCTCGAGCGGGCAGAGGTCGGTGATGCTCAGGGCGTACGCCGCGATCGAGCCCGCACCCGAGCCGCGGCCGGGGCCGACGCGGATGCCGTTGCGCTTGGACCACTGGATGAAGTCGGCGACCACGAGGTAGTAGCCGCAGTAGCCCTTCTGCGAGATGACGCCGAGCTCCATCTCGACGCGGTCCTTGACCTCCTGGGTCAGCCTCTCGCCGGGATAGCGCGCCTCGATGCCGCGCCAGACCTCCTTGCGGAACCAGCTCTCCTCGGTCTCGCCGGCCGGCACGTCGGCGCGCGCCATGTAGCCGCCGGTGGACTCGACGAACTCGACGTCGCAGCGCTCGGCGATCGCGAGGGTGTTGTCGCACGCGTCGGGGAAGTCGGCCCACAGCTCGCGCATCTCGGCGGCGGACTTGATGTAGTAGCCGCCACCGTCGAACTTGAGCCGGTTGGTGTCGGCCAGCCGCTTGCCCGAGGCCACGCAGATGAGGGCGTCCTGGCCGGCGGCGTCCTCGGGGTGGGTGTAGTGCGTGTCGTTGGTGACGATCGCCGGCAGGTCCAGCGTCTTGGCGATCCTGAGCAGGTCCTCCCGGGTCGCGCGCTCGGCGGCGATCCCGTGGTCCATCAGCTCGAGGTAGAAGTTCTCCTTGCCGAAGATGTCCTGGAACTCGCCGGCCGCCCGGAGCGCCTCGTCGTACTGCCCCAGCGTCAGCCGGGTCTGGATCTCGCCGGAGAGGCAGCCGGTGCTGGCGATGATGCCCTTGGCGTACCGCTGGAGCAGCTCCCGGTCCATGCGGGGCTTGTAGTAGTAGCCCTCGAGGCTGGCCAGGCTGGCCAGCCGGAACAGGTTGTGCATGCCCTCGGTGTTCTCGGCCCACATCGTCATGTGGGTGTAGGCGCCGCCGCCCGCGACGTCCTTGCCGCCCTCCTCGGCCGCGTCGCCCTTGCCCCAGCGGACCCGCTTGCGCTCCCCGCGCGGCGTGCCCGGGGTGAGGTAGGCCTCGATGCCGATGATCGGCTTCACGCCGTACTTGCGGGCCTTGGAGTAGAAGTCGTAGGCGCCGTGGAGGTTGCCGTGGTCGGTCATCGCGATGGCCGGCATCTCCTGGTCCGCCACCCGCGTGAAGAGCCCGTCGAGCAGCGAGGCCCCGTCGAGCATGGAGTACTCGGTGTGGACGTGGAGGTGGACGAAGGAGTCCTGGGAGCCGTTCGCCATCGCTGCGGGCCACTCCTCGGGGGTCGTGCGGGCATGCCAGACAGAGCCACGGCGCGACCGGGCGTTGTCCAGGGGGAAGGACGTCAGCCTACGCGACCGTCGACCCAGATGGTGGCACCCGCCGCCGACACTCCCCTGGCGCTCCCGCCGACCTGTCAGTTCTGGTCTCTGGAAGCAGGCCGACCTGTCAGGAATGGCGACCAGAGGTGACGGGTCAGGGGCTCTCGAGCAGCAAGAAGTGACAGGTCAGCGTTCGGTGGCGGCGTCGAGGCTCTCGGTGATGATGGAGTGCACGATCCGGGCGAGCCGCTCCTCGCCCAGCGCCGGGGCGCGCTCGGCCATGGCGGCGGCGATCTCCCGCTCCCGGGCGGGGTCGCGCGCGGGATCGTCCTTGTGGGCCTGGACGGCGCGGGTCAGCGCCGCCCGGCGGGCCAGCAGGTCGCCGAGCTGCTCGTCGACCTTGTCGATCAGGCCGCGGAGGAACGCGAGCGGCTCGGCCCCGGGCCAGGCCATCCGGATGTCGGGCAGCTTCTCCTCGTTCGCCGACCCGTCGGTGCGCTCGAGCTCGACCAGCCCGTGGCGCGCGTAGAACGCGCGGGCGGGCTCGTTGACCTCGAAGACCCAGAGGCAGAAGCCGCCGGGCTGACGCACC
This sequence comes from Nocardioides pyridinolyticus, assembly GCF_054653575.1. NCBI lineage: Bacteria > Bacillati > Actinomycetota > Actinomycetes > Propionibacteriales > Nocardioidaceae > Nocardioides > Nocardioides pyridinolyticus. The sequence continues at coordinate 68,577 of NZ_BAAIFY010000005.1, forward strand.
TTGGCGATGTCCAGCAGGGCCGAGCCCACGCCCTGGCCCGCGTGCTCGGGCACGACGTACAGGTCGTCCAGCCAGGCCGGGGTCAGCCGCGCGTAGCCGACGACCTCGCCGTCGACCTCGGCGACCCAGACGTCGTCCTGTCCGAGCCGGCCGCCGAGCCACCGGCGCACGCCGCCGTCGGAGTGGATGCCCGGGGGCATCGCCCCCGACCGGCGGGCGGCGAGGTGCACGCTCGCCACGGCGTCGGCGTCCGACGCCTCGGCCGGCCTAATGAGCATCCCGGATCACCTCGAGCGCCCGCGCGAGGTCGTCGGGGTACGGCGACTCGTACTCGACGTACGTGCCGGTGTCGGGGTGCTCGAAGCCGAGGCGTACGGCGTGCAGCCACTGCCGCTCGAGGCCGACCCGCTTCGCGAGCGTGGGGTCGGCGCCGTAGGTGAGGTCGCCGACGCAGGGGTGCTTGAGCGCGGCCATGTGCACCCGGATCTGGTGGGTGCGGCCGGTCTCGAGGTGGACCTCCAGCAGGCTGGCGAACCGGTGTGCCTCGAGTGTCTCGTAGTGGGTGACGCTGTGCCGGCCGTCGGCCATCACGGCGAACTTGTAGTCGGCCTTGGGGTGGCGGCCGATCGGGGCGTCGACGGTGCCCTCGAGCGGGTCCGGATGGCCCTGGACGAGTGCGTGGTAGACCTTGTCGACCGTCCGGTGGCGGAAGGCGTTCTTCAGCACGGAGTAGGCGTGCTCGGACTTGCAGATCACCATCACGCCGGAGGTGCCGACGTCCAGGCGCTGCACGATGCCCTGACGCTCCGAGGCGCCGCTGGTGGAGATCCGGAAGCCGGCGCCGGCGAGGTGGCCGACCACGGTCGGGCCCGACCAGCCGGGCGAGGGGTGGACGGCGACGCCCACCGGCTTGTCGATCACGACGATCGCGTCGTCGTCGTGGATGATCTTGATCCCCTCGACGACCTCGGGGACGACCTCGAGCGGGTCGGCCTCGACCGGGATCGTGACGTCGAGGACCGCGCCGGGGAGCACCCGCTCGCTCTTGCCGCCCACGGCGTGCCCGTCGAGCGCGACGTGGCCGGCGGCGATCAGGTCCGCGGCCCGGGTCCGGGACAGCCCGAACAGCCGCGCCATCGCGGCGTCCACACGCTCCCCGGCCAGGCTCTCCGGCACCGGCAGGGACCGGTGGTCGGCCCCGGCGCTCACTCTCCGGGCTCCGGGGCGGGCTCGCCCTCCGTCTCGCGCTCCACGCGGGTGCCGTCGACCCGGATGCCTCGGTAGACCTGCACCAGGATCAGCGCGGCCGCGATGTTGATGCACATGTCGGCGACGTTGAAGACCGGCCAGTTCGGCAGCATGAACATGTCGATGACGTGCCCGCGCAGCGGGCCGGGCTCCCGCAGCAGCCGATCGGTGAGGTTGCCCGCGACGCCCGCGAACAGGAGGCCGAGCGCGACCGCCCACCCCACGGTCCCGACCTTGCGGGCCAGCCACAGGACGACGACGACGGCGACCATCGCCAGGACGCTGAGGATCTCGGTGTACTCGGTGCCCGTGCTGAACGCCGCGCCCGGGTTGCGCACGAGATGGAGCACGAAGAACTCGCCGATGAGCTCCACGTCGGGGCGGTCGGTGAGCTTCTCGACCGCGACGATCTTGGAGCCCACGTCGACGGCGTACGCCGTGAGGGCGATCGCCGCGAAGATCAGGACGAAGCGGGCTCGGGGTCCCGCGGGACGGTCTGGGGAACGGTTGGTGCCGTTGTCGTCGCCGGTCAGCGACGCTCCTCGCGCTGCTTGCATGTCATGCACAGTGTGGCACGCGGGAAGGCCATCAGCCGCATCTTGCCGATGGGGTTGCCGCACGACTCGCACACGCCGTACGTCCCGTCGTCGATGCGGGCCAGGGCGCGCTCGATCTGGGCCAGCTTGTCGCGCTCGCTGTTGAGCACGGTGAGCTCATGGTCGCGCTCGAAGCTGGTCGCGCCGAGGTCGGCCTGGTCCTGGCCGGCCCCGTCGCCGGAGTCGCGCATCAGGCCGCTGAGCTCGGCCTCCTGGCCCTCGATGATCGCCAGGCTGTGGTCGCGCTGCTCACGGAGCTCGACGAGGACCTCCTTGAGCTCGGCCTTGGTCCAGGCGGCCTCGCCCTCCTTGACCACCAGCGCGCTCGCCGGCGCCTTGCGGACGGCGGGCTTCTTGGCCGGGGCGGCCTTCTTCGCCGGAGCGGCCTTCTTCGCCGGGGCCGCCTTCTTGGCCGGGGCCGCCTTCTTGGCCGGGGCCGCCTTCTTGGCCGGGGCCGCCTTCTTGGCCGGGGCCGCCTTCTTGGCCGGAGCCGCCTTCCTGGCGGCGACCTTGGCCGGGGCGGCCTTCTTGGCCGGAGCCGCCTTCCTGGCCGGAGCCGCCTTCTTCGCCGGAGCCGCCTTCTTCGCGGGAGCGGCCTTCTTCGCGGGAGCCGCCTTCCTGGCCGGGGCCGCCTTCCTGGCCGGGGCCGCCTTCTTCGCCGGGGCCGCCTTCTTGGCCGGGGCCGCCTTCTTCGCCGGGGCCGCCTTCTTGGCCGGAGCCGCCTTCGCCGCGACCGTCTTCTTGGTCGGGGTGGTCTTCGCCGCGGTCTTCTTGGCCGCAGTCTTCGTGGTCGCGGCCTTCGTCGCGGGAGCGGCCTTCTTCGAGGCGGGCTTGCGCGTGATGACCTTGCGGGCGGCGGAGGCCGCCTGCCCGGCGAGCGACTTCCTCGTGCTGCTAGCCATGGTCGGGCCTCCTCGGGCCTCGGCGGCTGTGGGATGAGCCACAGGGTGTGCCGGGAGGGTAGCGGGTGACCCCCAACCCCTCAAACAGGCGCACCGAGGAGGACGGCACGGGACGCGAAAGCGGCCGGCCCCGAGGCGGGGACCGGCCGCCGGTGCGCGGAGTGGGATCAGCCTGGGATCAGGCGTCGTCCTCGCCGAGGATCGAGCGGAGGCGCTTGGGCGCCGGCGCGTCGTCGGACGACGACAGCGGACCGTCCGAACCGCCGGTGTTGAGCGCCTCGAGCTGCTGGGAGAAGTAGCTCTTCAGGCGGGAGCGGTACTCGCGCTCGAAGGAGCGGAGATTCTCCACCTCGGCGTTGAGCTTGTCGCGGTCCTTCTCGAGGTCGCCGAACATCTGACGGCGGCGCTCGGCGGTCTCCGAGTCGAGCATCTGGGCGCGGGTGCGGGCGTCGGACTCGAGGCGGTCGGCCTTGGTCTTGGACTCCGACTCCAGGCGCTCGGCCTTGGTGCGGGCCTCGCCGATGATCTTGTCGGCCTCGTTCTTCGCGTCCTCGACCAGCTCGTCGGCGTTGCGGGTCGCGATCTCGAGCAGCCGCGCGGCGGCGTTCGACGCCTCGGGGACGGTCTCGACGCGGATCGTCTCCACCGGGCTGGCCGCGGCGACCACGGGGGCCGGCGTCGCGACCTGCTGCGGCTCCGGGGCCTTCTCCTCGACGCGGGGCTGCGGGGCCGTCTCGGCCGGCGCGCTGGCGCCGGACTGGGCCGCGGCGAGCTTGGACCGGAGCTCCTCGTTCTCCTTCGTGAGACGAGCGAGCTCGGCCTCCACCTCGTCGAGGAACTGGTCGACCTCACCCATGTCGTAGCCCTCGCGGAGCCGGACAGGAGTAAAGCGCTTGTTGCTCACGTCCTCAGGCGTCAGCGGCATGACCTCACCCATTCCATCTCGATCGTTGCTGTCGGTCGAACAATAGCGCCTGCGCAGGTGAAAGCCTCACCCGCACCAACGGCATCACCCGGCAAGGAAGATCGCCGAGTTGACGCGGAGCAGCACGTACGCCGCGACCAGCACGATCAGGAAGCTCAGGTCGAGCGAGATGCTCCCGATCCGCAGCGGCGGGATCACGCGCCGCAGCGCCTTGATCGGCGGGTCGGTCGTGGAGTAGACGCCCTCGAGACCGACGAGCAGCGCGCCCCGGGGCACCCACTGCCGCGCGAAGACCTGGACCCAGTCCACGACGAACCGGATCCAGAGGAACGCGATGAACACCCACAGGACGACATGGATGACGAGGCCGACCGCTACCAAGAGACGTCCTAGCTTTGGTTGAAGAACCCGTTCTCGGCCATCCGCTGCTTGTCCTCAGCGGCCACCGACACGTTCGGCGGCGAGAGCAGGAACACCTTGTTGGTGATGCGCTCGATCGTGCCACGAGTGGCAAACACCAGCCCAGCCGCGAAGTCGACGAGACGCTTGGCGTCGGCGTCGTCCATCTCGGAGAGGTTCATGATCACCGGGGTGCCGTCGCGGAAGTTCTCGCCGACGGTGCGCGCCTCGTTGTAGGTGCGCGGGTGCAGGGTCGTGATGCGGGACAGCTCGGCCACCACTCCGGTCGGGCCCGTCGCCGGACGACGGCGCTCGGACAGGTCAGCGACGGGGGCCGGGCGGCTCTCGCGCCTGGAGGGGCGCACCGGGGCGGTCTCCTGGGTCTCGTACTCGTCGTGGACGTCGTACTCGTCGTCGTACCGGCCGGTGTCCTCGAGCAGGCCGAGGTACTCGCCGATCCTGCGCATTCCGCCGCTCATGACTGTGTCCTCCGGTGATGGTGTGGTGGTTGGGACATTACTTGACCTGTGGCCTCGAACCGAGGACCGCCGAGCCGACACGCACGTGTGTCGCGCCCGCCCGGACGGCGTGCTCGAGGTCGCCGCTCATGCCGGCCGAGAGCCAGGTGGCATCGGGGTGGTCGGCGAGGAAGTCGTGCCGGATCCCGGCGAGCCGCTCGAACGCCCGCGCGGGGTCCGCGCCCAGGGGCGCCACGGCCATCAGCCCGCGCAGGCGGAGCATCCCGGCCTCGCCGACGGCGAGCGCCAGCGCGGCCAGTCCGTCCGGGTCGACGCCGGCGCGGCCCTCCCTCCCGGGCGGGTCGAGGCTGACCTGGAGCAGCACGTCGAGCACCCGGTCGCGCTGGTGCGCGCCCCGGTCGAGCCCGCCGACGAGCTTGCCCCGGTCGACGGACTCCACGACGTCGGCGTACGCCGCCACCGCGGCCGCCTTGTTGCTCTGGAGTCCGCCGATGAAGTGCCAGGACACGCCGAGGTCGGCGCACTCGGCGGCCTTCGCCTCGGCCTCCTGGTGGCGGTTCTCCCCCACGTCGGTGACGCCGAGCTCGGCGAGGATCCGCACGTCGGAGGCCGGGAAGAACTTGGTGACGACGACCAGGCACACCTCCTCGGGGCCGCGGCCGGCGTCGGCGCAGGCGGCGGCGATCCGCTCGCGCACCCGCGCCAGGCCGGCGGCGATCTCGTCCCGGCGGCTCATGCGCTCCTCCAGACGACGCCGGCCAGGCGGCCGGCGGCCGCGCCGTCGCGGCGGTAGGAGTGGAGGGCGTCGTCCTCGCGGGTGCAGCCGCCGACCTCGGTGACCGGGACCCCGGCGGCCGCGAGCTCGGCGCGGACGCCGGCCCCGAGGTCGAGGGAGGGCGTGCCCCACGTGGTGGTGGCGTGGGTGGCGGGCACGGCCGCGGCGATCTCGGCGCGCATCTCGTCGGGGACCTCGTAGCAGCCGCCGCAGATGTGCGGCCCGACCCACGCTCGCAGGCCCGTGGCGCCGCGGTCGCGGAGCCGTTCGACGGCCACGGTCACGACGCCGCGGCGTACCCCCTCGCGGCCGGCGTGCACCGCGCCGATCTCGCCGCCCTCGGCCACGAGCAGCACCGGGACGCAGTCGGCCGCGCGGGTGAGCAGCGCGACCCCGGGCTCGCCGGTGACCAGGCCGTCGGCGTCCGGGAACTCGGGCCCGGGCACCTCGGCGACCGTCGTGCCGTGGACCTGGTGCATGAGGTACGGCGTCGCGCCGGTCCGCTCGGCGATCTCGGCCAGCCCGGCCGCCCGCACGTCGTCGGGCGCGAGGTCGCCGAGGTCGAGGGTGCGGTCGGTGAACGCGACCGACACCGTGCCGGTGTCGACCGGCACGGTGTCGCGGAAGAGGAAGGTCACTTGAGGAAGTCGGGCACGTCCAGGTCGTCGTCGTCGAACTGCACCTGGCGCGGAGCCGGACGCGGAGTGGTCGGGGCGCCCGCCTGCGGGGCGCTGGTGACCTTCTCCCTCTCCTTGTGCTCCGCCGGCGCCTGGTCCGAGGCGGCGTCCTTGGCGGCGGCGACGGCCTGGGCGGCCGCCTTGGTCTCGGCCTGGGTCTGCTGCGGGCGCGGGTCGCGGCGCAGCACGGTGCCCTCGCTCTGCCGCTTGGGCTGGCCGCCGTCGAAGCCCGCCGCGATGACGGTCACGCGGACCTCGTCGCCGAGGGCGTCGTCGATGGTGGCGCCGAAGATGATGTTGGCCTCGGGGTGCACCGCCTGGGCGACGAGCGCGGCGGCCTCGTTGATCTCGAACAGGCCGAGGTCGGAGCCACCGGCGATCGAGAGCAGGACGCCGTGGGCGCCGTCGATGCTCGCCTCGAGCAGCGGGCTGGAGACCGCCATCTCCGCGGCGGCGACCGAGCGGTCCTCGCCGCGGGCCGAGCCGATGCCCATGAGGGCGGAGCCGGCGTTCGACATCACGGACTTCACGTCCGCGAAGTCGAGGTTGATCAGGCCCGGCGTGGTGATCAGGTCGGTGATGCCCGAGACGCCCTGGAGGAGCACCTGGTCGGCCTGCTTGAACGCGTCGAGCACCGACACGTTGCGGTCGCTGATCGACAGCAGCCGGTCGTTCGGGATCACGATGAGGGTGTCGACCTCCTCGCGGAGCCGGGCGATGCCCTCCTCCGCGGAGTTCGCGCGGCGGCGTCCCTCGAAGGCGAACGGCCGGGTCACGACGCCGATGGTCAGCGCGCCGAGGCTGCGGGCGATCCGCGCCACGACCGGGGCGCCGCCGGTGCCGGTGCCGCCGCCCTCGCCGGCCGTCACGAACACCATGTCGGCGCCCTTGATGACCTCCTCGATCTCGTCGGCGTGGTCCTCGGCGGCCTGGGTGCCGACGTCGGGGTTGGCGCCGGCGCCGAGGCCGCGGGTGAGCTCGCGACCGATGTCGAGCTTCACGTCCGCGTCGCTCATGAGGAGGGCCTGCGCGTCGGTGTTGATGGCGATGAACTCGACGCCCTTGAGCCCGACCTCGATCATCCGGTTCACGGCGTTGACACCACCACCACCGATGCCCACGACCTTGATGATGGCCAGGTAGTTCTGTGCTGCTGCCACGGCTTTCGCCCTTCGCTGCTCGGGTGCGGATGTCGGTACGTCGCGGTGCTGGATCGACGGGGGAAGTTCGGCGGCGTGTCTCCCAACTCTGACCCTCAGCCTGAGGGTTATAGTTATGTCAACCTCGCCGTGGTGAAGACAGTAGGCAGAGCCGTCCTCGGATGCGGGGCGACACGCCGGGTGTCGGGGCGTGTCGGTCGATTCATCACGGTAGGCAGGCGACTCGTCACTCCCCTCGGCGTGCACGGCACGGGGAGTGACGACTGACCCACCTACCGTGATGAATCGGCAGCGGCCCCACTCCCCTCCACAGGAGGATCCATCGGCAGCAGTCTCCACAGGGGGACGGCCCGCAGCGGCGGAAGACCGGCCAGGCCGCGCACCGTGGACCGATGGACCCGCTGCGCTTGCTCACCCAGTCCGCCGGCTTCTTCACCCGTCTCGAGGCGCTGGACGCCGGCCTTGCCGATCGCGACCTCAGTCGGATGGTCCGGGCACGCGTGCTGACTCGGTTCCGACGTGGCTTCTACGCCTTCGCCGACGAGTGGTCCTCGCTCGATGAGGTCGGTCGCCACCGCGTCCGGTCGCGAGCCGTCGTGCGCTCACTCGGTGACGCGGTGGTCCTCAGTCACGTGTCGGCAGTCGTCGCGCACGGAATCGATGTCTGGGGAGTACCCCTGGACCGCGTGCACGTCACCCGGCTCGACGGAGCCGTCGGACGCATCGAGGGTGACGTCGTGCACCACCAGGGTCGGTGTCTCGACACCGACCTCCAGGTCGTCGACGGTCTGCTGGTGACGAGCCCGGTTCGCAGCGTGCTCGAAGCCGGGTCGCGAAGCAACAGCGAGGTGGCCCTGTGCCTCTTCGACAGCGGCGCCCACCTCGGGCGCTTCTCGATCGACCAGCTCGCCGCCGGTCATCGTGACCTTGGCGAGTGGCCCTGGATGAGGCATCTTCACGTGCCGGTCCGCATGGCCGATCCCAGATCCGCGAGCATCGGCGAGAGCCGTGGACGATGGCTGTTCTGGAAGCACGGGATCCCGGCACCTGATCTCCAGGTCGAAGTGCGTGATGACCGCGGAGCGCTTCTCGGCATCTGTGACTGGGGTTGGCACGAGTACGGTCTCTACGGCGAGTTCGACGGGCGCGTGAAGTACGGGCGCCTCCTGCGTCCCGGCCAGGAGCCCGGCGACGTGGTGTTCGAGGAGAAGCGGCGCGAGGACGTGATTCGGGAGGCCAGCGGGCGGCGGATGTTCCGCTTGGTCTGGGACGACTACCACCATTCCGGCAGGACCGCGGAGCGCATCCGGCGGCTGATGCGCCGGACCGGCTGAGCGACCGACGATTCATCAGGGGAGGCAGGTCAGTCGCCACTCCCCTCGCCGGGTACGGCACGGGAGGTGCCAACTCAGGTGCCTACCGTGATGTTTCGACAGCACGAGCGACAGCACGAGCGACAGCACGAGCGACAGCACGAGCACGGGCCCTACAGCCCGCCAGCATGGAGCCGTGGAGCCGTGGAGCCGTGGAGTGCTACTTCGTGGACGGCGTGCCGGGGACGGAGACGTCGTAGGTCGACGCGTCCGGGCGGGCGGCGAGGAGGTCGGCGAGGACCGCGGCCTTGAGGTCGGAGTCCTCCGCGCTCCCCCAGCGCACGAGACGCTCGTCGCGCAGCGAGAGGGTGATCTCGTCGACGGTGGCGACCTCGACGTGGTCGACGGTGGCGGCGAGGTCGGCCGGCAGGGCGGCGACGACGAGGGCCGCCTCGCGGAGGGCGTCGCTGCCGGTGCTCGACCCGGTCTCGACGCGCGGGAGGTCGGGCGGGGCCTGGGCGTAGCTGCGGAAGACCACGCCGTCCTCGTCCATCCCCTGGAGCGAGCCGGCGATCTCGACGACCGCCACCGGCTCGCGCTCGACGACGGTGATGAGCACCTGGTCGGGCCACTCGCGGGTGACGTCGGCGGACTTCACGGGGGCCAGCGCCTGGACGCGGGCCCGGATCCGGTCGAGGTCGACCGTCGCGAGGGCTTCGCCCTCGGGCACGGCGGCGACGGCGCGGATCTGCTGGGCACTGAGCTGCTGCACGCCCTGGACGTCCACGCCCTTCACCGAGAGGACCGACGAGAAGTACACGAGCCAGCCGAGCAGGACGGCGAGGAGCAGCACGAGCACGACGACCAGGACCGGCTTCCAGGCCAGCCAGCGCCGCGCCCACTGGCGCCGTGCGAACCGCTTGCGGGTCCGCTCCTGCGTGCTCGTGTCAGCCACGGAGCAGCTCCAGGACCCGCGGGCCGATCTCGGTCACCGTGCCGGCGCCGAGGGTGACCACGAGGTCCCCGGGCCGAGCCCGGGACACCAGCTCCGCGGCCACGTCGTCGAAGGACGGCACGAACGCCACCCGGTCCGCCGGCAGCGGGACGGCGCCGGCGACCAGCGCCCCGGTGACGTCCGGGTCGTGGTCCTCGCGGGCGAGGTAGACGTCGAGCACGACGACCTCGTCGGCGGCGCCGAGCGCCTCTCCCATCGCGACGCCGAAGATCCGGGTGCGCGAGACCAGGTGCGGCTGGAACGCCACGACGACCCGGCCCGACCCCGCCAGGGCCCGGGCGGCGACCAGGTCGCCGGCGATCTCGGTCGGGTGGTGGGCGTAGCTGTCGTAGACGCGCACGCCCCCGGCCTCGCCCTTCCGCTCCATCCGCCGCTTGGTCCCGGAGTACGACGCGACGCCGCGGGCGAGCTCCGCGGCGTCGTACCCCAGCTCGACGCCGGCGGCGTGGGCCGCGAGCGCGTCGGCGAGGTAGTGCTCCCCCGGTGACCAGAGCTCGACACCGGCCAGTGCCTCGGGCGACCGGGCGGAGACGCGCACGACCCGGCGGCCGGACGCCTCGTGGCGGTCGGCCAGCGCCGCGGCACCCGGGTCGTCGACGACGCAGACGAGGAAGCCGTCGGGCGAGACCGTGTCGGCGAACTCGTCGAACGCCGCGCGGTAGGCCTCCTCGGTCCCCCAGTTGTCGAGGTGGTCGGCCTCGATGTTGGTGACGATCGCGGCGTACGGCGCGTAGTGCAGGAAGGCGCCGTCGCTCTCGTCGGCCTCGGCGACGAACACCTCGCCGGTGCCCTCCGCCGCGTTGACGCCGGTCGCCGACAGCTCGCCCCCGATGGCGTACGTCGGGTCCGCCCCCGCGACCTGGAGCGCGACGGTCAGCAGCGAGGTGGTCGTGGTCTTGCCGTGCGTCCCGGCGACGGCGACCACGCGCCGCCCGGCCATGACCGCGGCCAGGGCCGCGGAGCGGGGCAGGACGCGCAGCCCACGCCGGACGGCCTCGACGTACTCCGGGTTGTCCTCGCGGACCGCGGTCGAGACCACGAGGGTGTCGGCGTCCCCCACCTGGGCGGCCTCGTGGCCGACGTGCACGCGCGCGCCGAGCGCGCGCAGCGCGTCCAGCGTGGGCGAGTCGGTGCCGTCGCTGCCGCTGACCTCGATGCCCCGGGCCAGCATGATCCGGGCGATCCCGGAGAGGCCGGCGCCGCCGATGCCGACGAAGTGGACGCGGCCCAGGCGGTCGGCCGGGAGGATCTCGTCCGGGACGGGAACCTTCACGCGCCGGCCACTTCGAGCACGATCCGGGCGACCTTCTCGTCGGCGTCGCGCGGGATCACCGCGGACGCGGCCGCTCCCATCGCGGCCAGCTTCGCGGTGTCGGCGGCGAGGTGGGGCACGGTGCCGACGACCCACTCGGTGGTGAGGTCGGCGTCGTCGACGAGGATGCCGCCGCCCGCGGCGACGACGGACTCGGCGTTCTTGCGCTGCTCGCCGTTCCCGATCGGCAGCGGCACGTAGACCGCCGGGAGGCCGACGGCCGCGGCCTCGGTGACGCTGTTGGCGCCGGCCCGGCACATCGCGAGGTCGGCGGCGGCGAAGGCGAGGTCCATCCGGTCGATGTACTCGACGACGACGTACGGCACGTCGGTCGGGACGGGCGCGGCGCCGCCGTGCTTGCCCTCGGCGTGCAGCACCTGCACCCCGGCGGCGGCGAGCGCACCGGCCGCCCCCGACACGGCCTGGTTGAGCCGGCGCGCGCCCTGGGAGCCGCCGGTGACCAGCAGCGTCGGGCGGTCCGGGTCGAGACCGAAGAACGCGCGCGCCTCGGCCCGGAGGGCCGCCCGGTCGAGGCCGGAGATCATCGGGCGGATCGGCAGGCCGACGTACTCGGCCTTGCGCAGCGGCGTGTCCGGGAAGCTCACCAGCACCCGCTGGGCGAACCTCGCACCGGCCTTGTTGGCCAGGCCGGGCACGGTGTTCTGCTCGTGGATCACCAGCGGGACCTCGCCCTTGCGGACCGCGAGGTAGAGCGGCATCGAGACGTAGCCGCCGTAGCCGACCACCACGTCGGGGCGCACCCGGTCGAGCACCGCGCGGGTCTCCCGGACCGCGGCGCGGAGCCGGGCCGGGACCTTGACGAGGTCGGCGTTGGGCTTGCGCGGCAGCGGCACCGGCGGGATCAGCTCGAGTGGGTAGCCCGCCTCGGGCACCACCCGGTTCTCGAGGCCGCGGGGCGTGCCGAGGCAGGTGATCTCGACGTCCGGGCGGAGCCGCCGCAGGGCGTCGGCCGTGGCGAGCAGGGGCGAGGTGTGGCCGGCGGTGCCACCGCCGGCGAGGAGAACGCGCATCGCGGACAACCCTAGTTGGGGAGCCGGCCCGCCGAGATCCCGGCCGAGCGGTCCTTCTTGCGCTGCGCGAGCGCCCGCGCGGCTTCGGGCTCGCGGCGCGCGAAGCCGATGAGCAGGCCGAGGGCGACCAGGGACGGGACCAGCGCACTGCCGCCGTACGACACCAGCGGCAGCGGGATGCCGATGACCGGCAGCAGCGCGAGCACCATGCCGACGTTGATGATCATCTGGCCGAGCAGCCACACCACGATGCCGAAGGTCATGTAGCGCACGAACGGGTCCTGGGTGTGGGTGGCGACGCGGATCGCGGCGAAGGCGACCGTGAGGAACAGCGCGACGACCAGCAGGGTGCCGACCAGGCCGAGCTCCTCGCCGAGCACGGCGAAGATGAAGTCGGTGTGCGCCTCGGGGAGGTCGCCCCATTTCTGCTGGCTGGCGCCGATGCCCTGGCCGAAGACGCCGCCGGTCGACAGCGCGTAGAGGCCGTGCGCCGGCTGCCAGCCGGCGTTGTGGAAGTCCTTGAACGGGTCGGCGAAGTTCGTGATGCGCTCGAGACGCTCGGCGCTGGTCGACGCCAGCCCGATGGCGACCACGCCCACCGCGGTGAGCGTCGAGGCGAACAGTCGGCCCGGCGCCCCGACCACCCAGAGCATCGCGAGCATGATCGCGAACAGCACGAGCGCCGTGCCGAGGTCGCGGCCGAAGACCACGAGACCGATCACCGCGACCATGCCGGGGACCACCGGGACGATCACCTCGTGCAGGCTGCCGAGGCGCTTGTCCTTGAGCGCGTAGATGTGCGCCGCCCACAGCACGATGGCCAGCTTGGCGATCTCGGCCGGCTGGACCTGGAACGGGCCGACGCCGAGCCAGTTCCTGTTGCCGTTCACCGTGACCCCGAGGGCGGTCTGGGTGAGCGCGAGCAGCACGATCGAGACGAGCAGGCCGAGCCAGGCGAGCCGGCGCAAGAGCGGGTGCGGCAGCCGCGAGGCGACGAACGCGCACGGGATGCCGACCAGCACCCAGATCAGCTGGCGCTTGACCACGGCGTAGGAGTCGCCGTCGTTCTGCTCGTAGGAGTAGACGCTGGACGCGCTCAGCACCATGATCAGGCCGATGGTGAGCAGCAGTGCGGACGCGCCGAGCAGCAGGTAGTACGCCGTCAGCGGCCGGTCGAGCGCGGTGCGTACGGCGGCGTACCACCCCAGGACCGAGGGCCGGCGCCGCGCCTGGCCCCGGGTGGCCTGGAGGGGATCGGCGGTGGTCATCGCGTCCCCCTCCCCTGAGTGCTAGAGCCTGCGTCGTACCGCGTCCGCGAACGCGTCGCCGCGCTCGGCGTAGTTGGCGAACATGTCCATCGAGGCACACCCGGGGGCGAGCAGGACCGTGTCGCCGGGTCGCGCCAGCTCGGCCGCGGCCCCGACGGCTCGCTCCATGACCAGTCCACCGGCCAGTCCACCGTCTACGGGGCCAGTCTCGTCGGCGTCGAGCACGATCACGGGCACATCCGGGGCGTGTCGCGAAAGCGCCCCCGCGATCACGTCGCGGTCCCGGCCGAGCAGCACGACACCGCGCAGCCGGTCGCCCACGGCGAGCACCAGTTCGTCGAAGCGGGCCCCCTTGGCGAGCCCGCCCGCGATCCACACCACCGCGCCGTAGGCCTGGAGCGAGGACTGCGCCGCGTGCGGGTTGGTGGCCTTGGAGTCGTCGACCCAGGTGACGCCGTCGCGCTCCCCCACCACCGCGATCCGGTGGCCGTCGGGACGGAACGCCCGGAGCCCGTCGCGGACCGCGGCCTGGGGGACCCCGTGCGCGCGGGCGAGCGCGGCCGCCGCCAGGGCGTTCTGCACGAAGTGCGGCGCGGTCGACGCGAGGTCGTCGAGCGTGCACAGCTCGGCGGCGCTCGACTCACGCTGCTCGATGAACGCGCGGTCGGCGAGGATGTCCTCGACCAGGCCGACGTTGCCGACGCCCGGCATGCCGAGCGTGAAGCCGATGGCGCGGGCGCCCTCCTCGACGTCCGCCTCGCGCACCAGCCGCTCGGTCTCCGGGTCCGCCACGTTGTAGACGCAGGCGCGCTGGACCCGCTCGTAGATGCGCCCCTTGTCGGCGGCGTACTCGGCCATCGAGTCGTACCAGTCGAGGTGGTCCTCGGCGATGTTGAGGACCGCGGCGGACTCGGCGCTCATCGAGTAGGTGTAGTGCAGCTGGAAGCTCGAGAGCTCGACGGCGAACACGTCGTAGGGCTCGGGGTCCATCACCGCCTCGACGATGGGCAGCCCGACGTTGCCGACCGCGATCGAGCGCAGCCCGGCGGCGCGCAGGATCGAGTCGAGCATCTGCACGGTCGTGGTCTTGCCGTTGGTGCCGGTGACGCACAGCCAGGGCGTGTGGTGGGCGGGGTCGCGCAGCCGCCACGCCAGCTCGACCTCGCCCCACACGGGGACACCGCGCTCGCGGGCCTGCGCCAGCAGGGGCGCGTCCGGCCGCCAGCCGGGCGAGGTCACCACCAGGTCGACGTCGTCGGGCAGGGTCGCGGTCGTGCCGGGGCCGAGGCGTACGTCGGCGCCCAGCACGCGCAGGAGCTCGGCCTTCTCGATCCGGTCGCCGGCGTCGGACTCGTCGAGCGCGATCACGCTCGCGCCGAGGTGGTTGAGGTTGTCGGCGGCGGCGAAGCCGGACACACCGAAGCCGGCGACGACCGCGCGGACCCCCTCCCAGGAGTCGTGGCGGCCGAGGTGCTCAGGGTTCATCAGATGCCGGCGACCCATTCCGCGTAGAAGATGCCCAGACCCGCGGCGACGCAGATGCCGGTGATGATCCAGAACCGGATCGTCACGGTCACCTGCTCCCAGCCGAGCATCTCGAAGTGGTGGTGGATCGGCGCGATCCGGAACACCCGGCGCCCGGTCCCGGTGAGCCGCTTGGTCACCTTGAACGTCGTCACCTGGAGCATCACCGAGACCGTCTCGAGGACGAACAGGCCGCCGAGGATGATCAGCAGCAGCTCGGTGCGGGTGAGGATCGCCAGGCCGGCCAGCGCGCCGCCGAGCGCGAGCGAGCCGGTGTCGCCCATGAAGATCGCGGCCGGCGAGGCGTTCCACCACAGGAAGCCGAAGCAGGCGCCGGTGACCGCGGCGGCGACCACCGCGAGGTCGAGCGGATCGCGCACCTCGTAGCAGAGGTTGGGCTGGTCGAGCCCGGCCTGGCCGCACCATTGGTTGTTCTGCCAGATGTTCACCAGCATGTAGGCGCCGAACACCATCACGCTGGCGCCCGAGGCCAGGCCGTCGAGCCCGTCGGTGAGGTTCACGCCGTTCGACGTCGCGGCGATGATCAGCCAGATCAGCAGCAGCACCACGACCGTGGGCAGCGTGATCCAGCTGATGTCGCGGATGAACGACAGGTGGTGCGACGCCGGGGTCTGCCCACGTTCGTCCTCGAGCCACGGCGACAGCGCGAGGCCGCCGAAGACCAGCGCCACCACGGTCAGGCCGATCATCTTGGCCTTGCTGCGCAGGCCGAGGCTGCGCTGCTTGGAGATCTTGATGAAGTCGTCGAGGAAGCCGACCAGGCCGGTGCCGACGAACAGGAACAGCAGCAGCAGCGCCGACGCAGTCGGCATGTCCTGGGTGATCAGCTTCGCGGCGAAGTAGCCGACGACCGTGGCCAGGATGATCACCACGCCGCCCATGGTGGGCGTGCCGCGCTTGGTGTGGTGGCTGGTGGGTCCGTCGTCGCGGATCTCCTGCCCGTAGCCCCACTGGGTGAACATCTTGATCGCGACGCGGGTGCCGAGCAGGGAGATGAGAAGGGCGACGCCGCCGCCCAGGAGAATCGCCCTCATGGCGTGGTGCTCCCTCCCTCCGAGTCGATGTCCGGGTCCGCCGACAGCAGTCCGTCCGCGATGAGTTCCAGCGCGGCCCCACGCGACGCCTTGACCAGCACGACGTCGGAGCCCGCAGCATTCTCCCGCACCCAGGCCAGTGCCTCGGCACGCCCCGCCGTGAGGATCGCCTCACTCTCCGAACCTTCACTGGCGTACCCCTCGGCGAGGGCCGCGGCCGCCTCGCCGACGACCACGAGCGTGTCGATCCCGAGCAGCCGGGCGGTGTGGCCGACCTCCTGGTGGCCGGCCCGCGACTGGTCCCCGAGCTCGCGCATCTCGCCCAGCACCGCGATCGTGCGCCGCCCGCGGCGTTTGCCGATCACCATGAGCGCCTCGAGGGCGGCGGTCATCGAGGCGGGGTTGGCGTTGTAGGCGTCGTTGATGACCAGCAGCCCGTCGGCCCGCTCGTGCAGCTCCATGCGCATCGGCGAGGACTCCTCCGCCGTGGACAGCGCCGCGGCGACGCGGTCGAGCGGTACGCCGGCGGCGACGGCCATCGTCGCGGCGGCGAGCGCGTTCTGGACCTGGTAGACCCCCGACTGGCGCAGCCGCACCGGGTGCCAGGAGCCCTCGACGCCGAGCTCGAAGGAGGGCCGGGAGAGGTCGTCGACCTCGACGCCACGGGCGAGGACGTCCCCGTGGGTGGTGCCGAACCGCAGCACCCGGGCGCGCGTGCGGGCCGACATCCCCGTCACCAGGTCGTCGCCGGCGTTCAGCACGGCCACGCCGTCCTCGGGCAGCACCTCGACGATCTCGCCCTTGGCCAGCGCGATCGCCTCGCGGGAGCCGAACTCCCCCACGTGGGCGGTGCCCACGTTGAGGACCGCGGCGATGCGCGGCGGGGCGATCTCGCAGAGATAGGCGATGTGGCCGATGCCGCGCGCGCCCATCTCCAGCACGAGGAACCGGGTGTCGGCGTCGGCGCGGAGCACCGTCAGCGGCAGGCCGAGCTCGTTGTTCAAGCTGCCGACGGTCGCGACCGTCGGGCCCTCGGCGGCGAGCACGTGCGCGAGATAGTCCTTGGTGCCGGTCTTGCCCTGCGACCCGGTCATGGCCAGCAGGGTCGCGGGCAGGCGCCGCGCCACGTGGCCGGCCAGGCGGCCGAGCGCGACGACCGGGTCCTCGACGACGACGGTCGGGGCCTCGGTGGGCCGGCTGCCGAGGACGGCGTGGGCGCCGGCGGCGTACGCGTGGCCGTCGACGTGCTCCCCGACCACCGCGACGAACAGGCCGTCGGCCTCGGGCTTGCGGCTGTCGACGTAGGCAGGCCCGGAGACCACGATCTCGCCGTCGCCGTGCACCGAGCCGCCGACCAGCTCGGCGATCTCGGCCAGCGTCATCGCGATCACGCGAGCTCCCCTCGCACGACCTCGCGCACGACCTCGCGGACGACGTCGCGGTCGTCGAACGGGTGGACCACGCCGTCGATCTCCTGTCCGGTCTCGTGGCCCTTCCCCGCGACGAGGACAATGTCGCCGGGCGCCGCGCGGCGGAGGGCCTCGCGGATCGCGAGCCGGCGGTCGCCGATCTCGAGGGCCTCACCGGTCTCGACGCCGGCGAGCATGGCCGCGCGGATCGCGGCCGGGTCCTCGGTCCGGGGGTTGTCGTCGGTGACGACGAGCAGGTCGGCGAGCCGGGCCGCGATCGCCGCCATGATCGGGCGCTTGCCGGGGTCGCGGTCCCCGCCGGCCCCGAGCACGACGATGACCCGTCCGTCGGTGAGCGGCCGCAGCGTGCGGATCGCGGCCTCGACCGCGTCCGGCTTGTGCGCGTAGTCGACGACGACCACGAAGTCCTGGCCCGCGTCGACCCGCTCCAGCCGCCCGGGTACGCCGCCGCTGCCGGCGATGCCCGCCGCCACGGCTGCGGCGTCCAGGCCGGCCTCGCCCGCGGCGGCGACCGCCGCGAGCGTGTTCGCGACGTTGAAGTCGCCGGGCAGCGGGCAGCCGGCCGGCAGGCGGCGGCCGTCCGGCGTCACGACCGTGAACGTGGACCCGTCGGCACGCAGCTCGACGTCCTCGACCCGCCAGTCGGCCGCGCCGGTCGTGGACAGCGTGCGCACCGGGAGGGTCGTCTCCCCCGCGAGGCGCAGGCCGTGGTCGTCGTCGACGTTGACCAGCGCGAGCCGGGCGCGCTCGGGCGTGAACAGCGAGGCCTTGGCGCGGTAGTAGTCCTCCACGTCGGCGTGGAAGTCGAGGTGGTCGCGGCCCAGGTTGAGGAAGACGGCGACGTCGAAGACGACGCCGTCGACGCGGCCCATCACCAGCGCGTGGCTGGAGACCTCCATCGCGCAGGCCTCGACCCCGCGCTCGCGCATCATCGCGAACAGCCCGTGCAGGTCGGGCGCCTCGGGCGTGGTGAGCGCGGTCTTCACGTCCTCCCCGGCCACGCGGGTGCCGACGGTGCCGATCACGGCCGCGGTCACGCCGGCGCGCGAGAGGCCGGCCTCCAGCAGCCGGGTGGTCGTGGTCTTGCCCTGGGTGCCGGTGACGCCGATCATCCGCATCGCGGCGGCCGGGTCGCCGTAGATCCGCGCGGAGAGCCCGCCGAGGACCGCCCGTGGCGCCTCGACGACCAGCAGCGGCACGTCCGTGGTCGCGCGCCCGGCGCCGGCGGGGTCGGTGAGGATCGCGACGGCGCCGGCGTCGACGGCGTCGTCCGCGAAGTCGATGCCGTGCGCGCGAGCGCCCGGCAGGGCGGCGTACAGGTCCCCCGGGCGGATGCGCTGCGAGGACAGCGACAGCCCGGTGACGGTGGCGCCGGCCGCGTCACCGCGCACGGAGGCGCCGAGCGACTCCGCGAGGGTCGCGAGCGGCGTCCGCGGGGGGCTCGCGGGCCGGGTGGAGTCGCTCACCACGTGAACCTATCGCTGGGACTCCCTCACCACTCCACGGGGAGTCGCGAGGGCTGGGTGCCGGTGGGCGGGACGGCGTAGCGCTTGAGCGCGTAGCTCATCACCTTGGCGAAGGCGGGGCCGGCGACCGAGCCACCACCGCCGCCGTTGGTGGGGTCCTTCACGACGACGTAGACGGTGAAGCGGGGGTCGTCCGCCGGCGCGAAGCCCGCGAAGGAGACGTCGAAGGTGCCGTCGTAGCAGCCGCACTCCTCGCCGACGGCCTGGGCGGTGCCGGTCTTGCCGGCGACCCGGTAGCCCGGGACGGCGGCACCGGGGGCGACGCCCTCCTCGGGGTCGAGGACCTTCTCCATCATCAGCATCGTCTGGTGCGCGGCCTGCTCGGTGAGCACCCGGCGCTCGGTGGTGGTGTCGGTGCCGACGACCGTGCCGTCCTCGGTGGTGGCCGAGCCCTGGATGAGGCTGGGCGAGACCCGCACGCCGCCGTTGGCGATCGTGTTGATCGCCGCGGCCATCTGCACGCCGTTGACCGAGAGCGACTGGCCGAAGGCGATGCGGTCCTGGTTCTGGTGGGTCCAGGTGCCGCGCGCGGGCAGCAGGCCCGGGGACTCGCCGCGCACGCCGATGTCCGTGCGCTGGCCGAGGCCGAACTTCCACAGGTAGTCGTAGAGCTGCCCGGGCTTGAACTTGTCGGCGGCGAGCACGGTGCCGATGTTCGACGACTTCGCGATCACGCCGGTGAGCGTCAGGTGGATCGTGGGGTGGGAGAACCAGTCGTTGATCGGCTTGTCCTCGCGCTGCAGCTGCGGTGGGACCGTGATCTTCGTGCGCGGCGTGACCAGGCCCTCGTTGATCAGCGAGCTGGCGGTGAGCACCTTCTCGACCGAGCCGGGCTCGTAGACGTCCTGCATCGCGCGGGAGCCGAGGTCGTCCTTCGGGGCATCGACCGGGTCGTTCGCGTCGTACGTCGGGTCGTCGGCCAGCGCCAGCAGCTCACCGGTCCGGGAGTCCATGACGACGATGAAGCCCGACTCGCCGCCGGCGTCCTCGACGGTCTGGCGGATCACGCGCTGGGCGTACCACTGGAGCTCGAGGTCGATCGTGGTCCGCAGGTCCTGGCCGTCGACGGGCTTGGTGACGGTGTTCTCCCCGAGCGGGATCCGGTTGCCGCCGCCGACCTCGTAGCGGGCCGACCCGTCGGTGCCGGACAGCAGGTCGTCGAAGGTGCGCTCGAAGCCGGCCAGCGCCTCGTCGGTGCCCAGGAAGCCGATCAGGTTCGAGGCGACGTCACCGGCCGGGTAGTCGCGCAGCGGGTCGCGCTGGGTGAACAGGCCGTCGTAGCCGGCCCGCTCGGCCGCCTCGACGACCTCGGTCGCGTGCGTCGCGGGGACGCGGCGCGCGATGTACTCGTAGCGGCTGCCCTCCTCGCGCAGCTTCTCCAGCGTCGCGGCGTAGTCGACGTCGAGCCGCTTGTAGAGGAAGCGCGCCAGCTCGGGGGCGTGCTCGCTGGTCAGCGCCGGGTCGGCGATCACCATCAGGCCGCTGATCGACCCGGCCAGCGGGGTGCCGTTGCGGTCGAGGATGTCGCCCCGCGTGGCCGGCAGGTCGACCTCGACCAGGCCCTCGGCGGCCGCCATCGCGGCGTACGAGTTGGGGTCGAGGCCCTGGAGCTGGACGAGGCGGGCACCGAAGATCGAGAGCACGATCGCGATCACCACGAACCCCACCCGCAGGCGCAGCTGCGGCGAGCCGCGACGGGAGCCACGCGGCGGGCGGGACGAGGGCACGTCTGCTCGATTCTGGTCTCGGGACTCGTGGGACGGGTGTGACTACCGGCGATTCTCGCCGCGCTCGCGGTCGTTTCCGCGGTTCTGGCGGCCCGTGTCGCTGGTTGATTCGGTCGAGGCCTGGGTCGAGGCCTGGGTCGAGGCGGTCCCCTGGACCGTGACGACGTTCGGCTTCGGGTCGAGGACCGGCGGCTTGGTCGGCGGGAGCGGGTTGATCCGCAGCGAGTTGCAGGCACCGGCCGCCACGGGCTCGCCGGACACCTCGCCGCTGCCGAGCGGGAGGAACGCCGGGTTGCACGCCTGCACCATGCCGAGCTTCACCGCGGCTCCCGCGATGCGCTGCGGGTCGCGCAGCCGGTCGAGGTCCATCTCCAGCGCCTGCTGGCGCGCCGAGAGCGTGGTCGCCTGGGTCTCGAGCGCGGTCGCCGCGAACGACGCCTGCTGCATCGAGGTGTTGAAGAGCAGCAGGCCCACCACGCCCCCGAGCAGCACCATCGAGACGAGGGCGACGAACGGCATCCGCGACGCGCGGGCGCGGCGGCGCGGGACGACGGTGAGCCGGGCCCTCTCGACCGCTACCTCGGCGATCCGGCTCGTCCTGGTGCGCAGCTGTGCGGCGGTACTCATGCGGCTACCCCTCCCTGGGTGACACGCTCGATCGCACGCAGCCGGACCGAGGCGGCGCGCGGGTTCTCGTCGATCTCCTCCGGGGTCGCCTTCTCGGCGCCCCGGGTGACCAGGCGGAGGGCCGGCTCGTGCCCCTCCGGCACGAACGGCAGGTCCTCCGGGACGTCCGACCGCGTGGCCGCGGCGAACGCCTGCTTGACCAGCCGGTCCTCCAGCGAGTGGTAGGACTCGACCACGACCCGGCCCCCGACCGAGATCGCGTCGATCGCGGCCGGGATGGCCCGGCGCAGCACCGCGAGCTCGTCGTTGACCTCCATGCGCAGCGCCTGGAACGTGCGCTTGGCCGGGTGGCCGCCGGTGCGGCGCGCCGGCGCCGGGATCTCGGCGTACAGCAGCTCGACCAGGCGGGCCGAGCGCGTGAACGGCTCCTTGGCCCGCTCGCGCACGACCGCGGCGGCGATCTTGCGGGCGAACTTCTCCTCGCCGTACTCCCGCAGGACGCGCGCCAGGTCGGCCGCCTCGTAGGTGTTGAGGACGTCGGCGGCGGTCATGCCCTCGCTGCCCATCCGCATGTCGAGCGGCGCGTCCTCGGCGTAGGCGAAGCCGCGCTCGCGGACGTCGAGCTGCATCGAGGAGACGCCGAGGTCGAAGAGGACCCCGGCCACCGACGGCAGGCCCAGGTCGTCCAGGACCTCGGGGATCTCGTCGTAGACCGCGTGCACGCCGGTGAACCGGTCGCCGTACGGCGCCAGTCTCTCGCCGGCCAGCGCCAGCGCCTGCGGGTCGCGGTCGATGCCGACCACACGGACCTTGTCGAAGCGCTGGAGCACGGCCTCGCTGTGGCCGCCCAGCCCGAGGGTGCCGTCGACGAGCACCGGCTGATCGAGGCCCTCCCGCTCGAGCGCGGGCGCCAGGAGGGAGACGACCCGGTCGAGCATGACCGGGACGTGGGACGGGCTGCTCATGTCAGGCCTGACGCGCCAGGACGGCCAGGAGCAGGAAGCAGCCCGCGACCCCGAGGGAGGTGGCCGCCGAGAAGGCCATCAGCGTCGCGGCGTCGCGAGCCTGGTGGCGGACCCGGCGTACCGGGACCTCCTCCTCGACCGGAAGCTGCGCGATGCTCATGCGACCCTCGACCCCTGCTCTGCGTGCTCTGCGGTTGCGTGCCCGAAATGTGGCGATCCGCCCGACCAGGTCCCGGCCCGCTCCCATGGCCGCTGCCAAGGGGAAGTGACACCTGGAACCGGGGAAGGTGCCCCAGGTGACGCGGGAGCGGGCTCGAGACCTCGTCCTGCGGATCGCTGTGCTGTTGTGCTGCTGTTGTGCTGCTGGTTGCTGCTGGTTGCCGCTAGTTCTGCTGCGCCGGGTTGGGCTGCTCGTCCAGCTCGGCGAACTTCGCCTGAGCTCCGGTCGAGTACTCCTCCCAGCGGGCCGGGTTCCAGATCTCGATGCGGTCCATCACGCCGATCACGACCACGTCGCGGTCCAGGTCGGCGTACTCCCGCAGCGAGGCCTGGATGCCGATCCGGCCCTGCTTGTCCAGCGAGCCCTCGTCGGCGCCGGCGAAGAGGATGCGCGCGTAGTCACGCGCACCCCGCACCGTCAGCGGCGTGCTCTGGGCCCTGCGGGCCTCCTCCATGAAGACGTCCGTGGGCCACACGACCAGGCAGTTCTCCTGACCTTGGGTCACCACGAGCCCCTCCGCGAGTCGGTCCCTGAACTTCGCCGGGAGGAAGAGCCGCCCCTTGTCGTCGAGCTTCGGGGTGTAGGTGCCCATGAAGAACATCGGGCCACCTCCAGTCCCTCACCTTCCTCCACTTCGCCCCACTCTACGCCACTTTCCCCCACCGTCAACCATGTGGAGCGTGTCGGGGCGCCCGATCTCGCGGATCTCCGGCGAGCGGAGCCGCGCCGCGGCCACGCGTTCGTGCAGGTCAGGCGCCGGTGGTGGGCCGTGGGGAGCGGAGGTGGGGCGTGGTGGGGCACGCAACCGATCGGCGGCCGGGCGAGTCGAACGCAACGACGGTCGGACACGTGTGTTTCTGCGGCTCGACTACGGTGGGAACGTGGCACGGATCACGTCGGGGGAGCTCGGGGAAGGGACGGCACAGGTGGCGGAGAACGGGGCGGACCTCCAGACGCTGGCGCGGGTGGTCGGGCGGGTGCGCGCGAACATCGAGCAGGTGATCGAGGGCAAGCCCGACGTGGTCAACGCGTCCCTCGTGGTGCTGCTGGCCGAGGGGCACCTGTTGATCGAGGACGTGCCGGGCGTCGGCAAGACCATGCTGAGCAAGTCCCTGGCGCGCAGCATCGACAGCACCGTGCGCCGCATCCAGTTCACGCCCGACCTGCTGCCGTCCGACGTGACCGGCGTGTCGGTGTTCAACCAGAACACCCGGGAGTTCGAGTTCCGGCCCGGCGGGGTCTTCGCCAACATCGTCGTCGGCGACGAGATCAACCGCGCCTCCCCCAAGACCCAGTCCGCGCTGCTGGAGTGCATGGAGGAGCGCCAGGTCACCGTCGACAACACGACCTACCAGCTCGAGACGCCGTTCATGGTCATCGCGACCCAGAACCCGATCGAGATGGAGGGCACCTACGCGCTGCCCGAGGCCCAGCGCGACCGCTTCATGGCACGCGTGTCGATCGGCTACCCGGTCGAGGCCGCGGAGCTGGCGATGCTGAGCTCGCACACGCGGGCCAACCCGCTCGACGACCTCGAGCCGGTCACCGATGCCGCCGAGGTGCGCAAGCTGATCGGGATCGTCGCGCAGGTGCACGTCTCCGACGCCGTGCAGCGGTACGCCGTCGCCATCACCTCCGCCACCCGCCGCACCGACGAGCTCACGCTGGGCGCCTCGCCCCGCGCGACGCTCCACCTGGTCCGGGCCGCGAAGGCGGTCGCGGCGATGGACGGCCGCGACTACGTGCTCCCCGACGACGTGCACCGCCTGGCCCGCCCCGTGCTCGCGCACCGGCTGCTGCCGAGCGTCGAGGCCGCCATGAGCGGGCGGTCGACCTCCGCGATCCTCGACGGGGTCCTGGCCGGCGTACCCGTCCCCGACGGCGCGCGCTGAGGTCGTGGCATGAGGGAGGCTCTCGCCGGCCTCACCGTCCGCGGACGGGCGTTCCTGGCCGCCGGCGTCACCGCGATCGCCTGCGCGGTCGTGCTGGACCAGTCCGCGCTGACCCGCGTGGGGATCCTGGTGCTGGTGCTGCCGTTGCTCACGGCGTGGGTGGTCGGCCGCAACCGCTACCGGCTCGCGCTGGTCCGCACGGTCACCCCGCAGCTGGTCGCGGCCGGCCAGCCGGCGCGGGTGACGCTGACGCTGAGCAACGACGGGCGCACGCCGAACGGCGTGCTGCTGCTCGAGGACCACGTGCCCTACGTGCTCGGCACCCGCCCGCGGTTCGTGGTCGAGGGCATCGCGAAGGGCTGGAAGCAGACCGTGACCTACCAGGTCCGCTCCGACGTGCGCGGCAAGTTCGAGATCGGTCCCATGTCGGTCCGCGTCACCGACCCGTTCGGCCTGGTCGAGCTGGGCCGGACCTTCCGCACGACCGTGCCGCTCACCGTCACCCCGCGCACCGTGGTCCTGCCCCAGATCCCGCTCGGCGGCGCCTGGACCGGCTCCGGCGACAACCGGCCGCGCGCCTTCGCCTCCGGTAGCGCCGAGGACGTCACCGTCCGCGAGTACCGCCGCGGGGACGACCTGCGCCGCGTCCATTGGCGCAGCTCGGCCCGCGTCGGCGAGCTGATGGTGCGTCGCGAGGAGCAGCCCTGGCAGTCGCGCGCGACGCTCTTCCTCGACAACCGCACGGTCGCGCACCGGGGCCACGGCATCGCGTCCTCGCTGGAGGCCGCGGTCTCGGCGGCCGCGTCGATCGCCGTGCACCTGAGCCACCGCGGGTTCGCGGTCCGGCTGGTGACCGCCACCGGCGAGGACCCCAGCAGCGCCTGGCACCTGCGCGACACCGACCTCAACACCGCTCCCCTGCTCGAGGCTCTCGCGGTCGTCTCGCACGTCGGCCAGAACCGTCTCGACACCGGCTGGCTGACCGAGGGCGCGCACGGCGGCCTCACCGTCGCGGTCTTCGGGCACGTCGACCCGGCGGACCTGCCGATCCTGCGCCGGATGCAGCACCAGGCCGACTCGGCGCTCGCGGTCGCGCTCGACGTCCAGGCGTGGGCGGGGGCCCCGACCGGCGTCGCCGCCACCCAGGTGCTCGGCGGGCAGGGCTGGCGCTCGGTCGCGCTGGGTCCCCGCGACCGGTTCGACGCCGTCTGGCAGGAGCTCGGCCACACCAGCGCGCAGCGTGCCCGCGTCCGCTCGCCGGCCCAGGAGGTGGTCCGGTGAACCGCAGCCGGGGCACCGTCGCCGGCGCCTTCCTCCTCCCGGTCGTCGCGGCCGCGACGACGTGGGTCGCGTTCTACGCCTGGCACGGCTTCGCCGAGGAGCCCGGCGGCTACCTCAATCCCCTGCTGCTGCTCGCGGTGGTGGTCGGCGGCACCGGCATCGCGCTGCGGTGGTGGCGCGTCCCGGGCCCGCTCGTCGTCCTCGTCCAGGTGCTCGCCTCGGGCGTGGTCGCGATGCTGCTCATCACCGGCTCGCCGCTGCCCGTCGACGACGGGTGGATCGAGCTGCACCGCGCGCTCACCCAGGCGTTGGAGAGTGCGCAGCAGTTCGCAGCCCCGGTGCCGACGCGGGCGCCGCCGCTCGACGCGCTGATGATCCTGTGCGGCCTGGCCTGCCTGCTGCTCGTCGACCTCCTCGCCTGCACGTGGCGCAAGGTCCCGCTCGCGGGGCTGCCGCTGCTGACGATCTACAGCATCCCGGTGAGCCTGGTCGGGAGCCAGCTCTCGTGGTGGGTGTTCGCCGCGACCGCGGCCGGCTACCTCACGATGCTGTTCCTCTCGGAGTCCGACGCCGTCCGGCGCTGGGGCCGGCCGATCGGCCTCGACCGCGAGACCGGCGACCCGATCGCGTACGGCGCGGGCGCTCACGCCGTGCGCAGCACCGCCGGCACGGTCGGCGGCGTGGCGACCGCCCTGGCGATCTTCCTGCCGGCGCTCATCCCGACCGCGGGGCTGCACGTGTTCGACTTCGGCCCCGGCTCGGGCGGCAGCGACGACATCACGATCGACAACCCGACCGCCGACCTGGTCCGCGACTTCAAGGCCGGCGACGACAGCCCGCTGGTCCGCGTGACGACCAACGACCCCGATCCGTCGTACCTGCGCATCGTCGCGCTCACGCGCTTCACCGACGTCGAGTGGAGCCCCGGCGACCGCGACGTGCCCGCCGACCAGGGCGCCGTCGGCACGCTCCCGCCGCCGCAGGGCGTCGACCCGGACACGCCGCGCAGCGAGACGGCGTACGACATCACGGTGCTGCCCGCCTTCCGGTCCACCTGGCTGCCGACCGCGACCGTCGCGTCACGGGTGGTCGCGGACGGCGACTGGCGCTACGACGACGACACCATGGACTTCCTCGCGGTGCCCGACGACCTCACGACGTCGGGGATGCGCTACTCGATGACCGAGGTCGACCTCGAGCTGAGCGCCGACCGGCTGCGCACGTCGGTCACGCCGTCCGGGCGGGTCAGCGAGATCTTCACCGACATCCCCGACGACCTGCCGCCGGTGGTGCGCGAGCTGGCCGTGGAGGTCACCGGCAGCGAGCAGACCGAGTTCGAGAAGGCCGTCGCGCTCCAGAACTGGTTCCGCGAGGAGTTCGACTACTCCCTCGACCAGGTCGAGGGCAGCGGGTACGACGCGCTCGAGCAGTTCCTCGGCGAGGACGAGAACGGCGAGAACGGCAGGACCGGCTACTGCGAGCAGTTCGCCTCGGCGATGGCGATCATGGCCCGGGTGCTCGGTATCCCGGCGCGGGTCGCGATCGGCTTCCTCTCCCCGACCCAGACCGGGCCGAGCTCCTACGTCTACACCGCGCGCGACCTGCACGCCTGGCCCGAGCTCTACTTCGACGGTGCCGGCTGGGTGCGGTTCGAGCCGACGCCGGCCGGGCGCTCGGGCGACGCGCCGTCCTACACCAGGATCGGCCAGGGCCCGGACGACGACCCCACCGAGTCCACGGAGCCGAGCGCCGGCGAGTCCAGCCTGCTCCCGAACAACCGCCCCCTGGTCGAGCCGACCGACGCCGGCACGGGCGACTTCGCCGGCAGCGGCGGCAGCAACGGCCGGTGGTACGTCGCCGGCGGTGCCGTGCTCGCGGTGCTGCTCGTCGTGGGTGCCCTGCTCCCCCGCACGCTGCGCCGCCGGCGCCGCGCGCACCGGCTCGGCAGCGGGGACCCCGAGCTGGCCTGGGCCGAGCTGCGCGACACCGCGGTCGACCTCGGCATCCCCTGGCCCGAGGGCCGATCCCCGCGAGCGACCCGTCACCGGCTCGTCCAGCACCTCGGCACGTCGGTCGGGCCACAGACCGACGAGCGCCCCGCGCACGGCGCCGCGATCGCCCCGGAGGCCGTCGAGTCGCTCGACCGGATCGTGCACGAGCTCGAGCTCCAGCGCTACGCGCGCCCCGGCTCGGCCTCGACGGCCGACCACGACGCGGCACGCTCCGACACCCGCGCCCACACCCGCGCCGTGCTGGCCGCGCTCGCCGGCGGCGCCGCCGGCTCGGCCCGCCGGCGCGCCTCGTGGTGGCCGCGGTCGGTGCTCACGCTCCGTCGCCGCACCCGGCGTACCGCACCCACCACGGTGGAGACGCCGTACGGCGGGATCGTGGACCACGCGAGCTGATCGACCCCGTCAGGGGATCAGAAGCCGCCGCCCTCGCGGCGCCGGCGCCAGCGCTCGTCCATGCGCTCCATGAAGGAGTGGCCGGAGGTACGGCGCGAGCGGCGGGTCTTGCCGCTGCGGCCCCCCTCGATGACGGTGAAGCCGTGGCTGGGGTGGGCGGCGCGCGGGTCGGCCGCGGCGGCCTGCTGGCCGCGGAGCGCGGTGACCGCGACGGTCGCGGAGCCCAGCATGATCACGAAGCCCACCACGCCGACGATCGGAAGCTGGGCGACGGCACCGGTCATCAGGACCACGATGCCGACGGCGAAGCAGGCGCCCGCGATGATCGCCCGGCGACGGGCGGAGCGGCGGAAGGCCGTGCCGCGCAGCGTCGAGGCGAGCTTGGGGTCCTCCTCGACCAGGGCGCGCTCCATCTGCTCGAGCAGCCGGAGCTCTTCTTCCGAGAGTGGCACCGCACCTCCCCTGGGCGTCCGCCGATCGTGTCAACCGGGTTACAGCCAGTCTAGGCAGGGGGGCGGTCGTGACGGTAGGCGGGATCGGGAATTCGTGTCTGAACCGTGCCCGTTCCGCGCCGCGCCGAAACGGGGGCGGCGCCCTTCAGCGCGCGAGCAGGTGCAGCTGGGTCGCGAGCGGCCGGAACTCGGGCCGCTCGGCGACCGCGCGCTCCAGCTCCACCAGGGCCGCGGTGGCGCCGGGCTCGAGGTCCAGCAGCGACCCGGGCACCAGGTCGGCGAAGACCCGGACGCCGTGCACGGCGGCGACCTCGAAGCCGGCCTCGACGAGCAGCCGGCGTACCTCGTCCTCGGTGAACCGGTGGCCCGCGCGGCCGGCGCCGGCGGCCGGGTCGTCGAGCATCGCCCGCGCCTGGGCGAAGTGGCCGGCCATCGCGCGGGCGACGACGGCCGCGTGCCGCTGGGCGACGAGCAGGCTCAGCGTGCCGCCGGGACGGAGCACCTCGCGGATCGCGGCCAGTCCGGCGGCGGGGTCGTCGACGACCTCGAGCACGCCGTGGCACAGCACCGCGTCGACGCCGTCCGCGCCGGCGACCTCGCGCAGCGTGGACAGGTCGCCCTGCTGGCCGGTGACCGCCACGCCGACCTCGCGGGCGCGGCGGTCGAGCGCCGCGAGCGCGTCGGGGCTGGGGTCGACGACCGTGACGCGGTGGCCCTGCTCGGCGACGCGGACGGCGAACCCGCCGGTGCCGCCGCCGATGTCGAGCACGTCCGCGGCGCCGTCGAGGGCCGGCAGCAGGGCGTCCCAGACCACGGAGGTTCGGGCCGCGCTGCGGCGCTCGCTGGGGCGGTCGCTCGTCATGGCGACCACCCTAGGCCCCACCGGGTCAGCCGGCGCGCACCGCCAGCGCCCGGTCGGCGACGGCCTCGTGCGGCACCAGGCCGAGCGAGCGCTCCACGACCGCCAGGAACCGGTCGGCGTCCCGGACCAGGTCGTCGGCCTCGCGCTCGCTGACGGCCCGGGTCGACCCGGCCTCGGCCGCGGCTCGCTTGGACGCGCCGCCCGCGAAGAACTGCGCCCACTCGGTGAGCTCGGGAGCGACCTCGGCGAGCAGCACCCAGGCGTTCTTCTGCGGCCGGCGTCGGGCCGGCGTGGGCGTCGCCCGGGCGGCGAGCAGGGCGGCCGCGGCGCGCAGGGCGGCGACGTGGGCGCAGGCGTAGCGGGCCGGCACCTCGCGGGCCGCGATCGCCTCGCTCAGCGACTCGGCCGCGCGGGCGAGGTAGGCGTGGGTGGTGGCGGGCAGGGCGTACGGGTTCATCGATGACCTCTCCCTCGACCCCGGACCGGAGACCCCTGCCTGCGCCCCTCCCGAGAGGGACCCGGCGGGGACGGGGGTCGAGGTCGTCCCCGCCAGGCGCGTTGTTCGAACAGGTGTTCGAACGCGGGATCACGGTACACCCGGCCCCGGACAGTCCGTCAAGGGCCGCGCGGAGGGGTGACGTCAGCGGTGCGTGAGGTCGGCCGGCTCGCTGCAGAAGGCGCGGGTGTCCCGGTGCCAGAGCGCGGCCAGGGCGGCGACGTCCACGACGACGGAGACCGCCGCGACGACGAGGAAGAGCGTGGGCGGGGAGGTCTGGAGCACGGCGAGCGTCGCGAGGGCGAGCACGACCGCGTTCAGGCTGAGCAGGATCCGGGCCCACTCGTAGCCCTGCCGGAAGAACGCGAGCACGACGAAGGTCAGCATCGCGACGACGAAGAACATCGTCACCGCGACGGGAACGAACGCGGGCGGCGTCACCGAGCCGACGTCCACGCGGTCCGCGGCCCAGTCGTCGACGAGCTCGCCCTTGAAGACGATCGTGAACAGCGTGGCCAGGCCGGCCAGCCCGATCGCGGCGGCGCTCAGCCAGATCGCTCCGGTCACCACCACCGACCGCTGCTGGCCCATCCGCGCTGCTCCTCTCCCCGACTGCGTGCCCGTCACACCCTAGGGTGCGACGCATGACCACCGAGCATCCGTCGATCAAACGGTTCCGTGACGAGCACGACAGTCGGGGTGGCACCGGCGAGATCGTGGTGCTTCCCGACTCCGTGCACACCGCCGCCCTCGCCGCGGAGGCGCTGGGCTGCGAGGTCGGGGCGATCGCCAACAGCCTGCTCTTCGACGCCGACGGCTCCCCCGTCCTGATCCTGACCTCCGGCGCCCACCGGGTCGACACCGCCAAGGTGGCCGCGGAGCTCGGCGTCGCGAAGCTGAAGCGGGCCACACCGGAGTTCGTGCGCGAGCACACCGGCCAGGTCATCGGCGGCGTCTCGCCGATCGCCCACCCGGCACCGGTGCCGACGTACCTCGACCCGTGGTTGCGGAGGCACGGCGTGGTGTGGGCCGCGGCGGGGCACCCTTCCGCGGTGTACTCGACGACGTACGACGAGCTGGCGGCCATGACGGGCGCGACCGAGCTGGACGTCGAGTGATGGAGATCTGGCTCAACCCCGCCTGCTCCAAGTGCCGCACGGCGGTGTCGGAGCTCGACGCCGCGGGCGTGGAGTACACCGTCCGCCGCTACCTCGACGACCCGCCGACGGCGGCCGAGCTGGGCGAGGTCGTCGCCCGCCTCGGGCTGGAGCCCTGGGACGTCGCGCGGGCCAAGGAGGCCAAGGAGGCGGGCATCGACCTGCCGAGGGACGCCGCCCACCGCGAGGACTGGCTGGCCGCGCTCGCCGCGCACCCGCGGGCCCTCCAGCGCCCGATCATCACCGCCGCCGACGGCACCACCGTCGTGGGCCGCGACGGGGACTCGCTGCGGCGCGTGCTGGATGCCGAGGCCTGAGCTCCTCGCCCTCCTGACCGAGCTGTACGCCGGTCGCCCGGTCGTGCTCGGACCGGGACCGGTCGGGGCCTGGACGTCCTGGGTCGAGCGGCTGGACCGGCTCGGCTGCCGGACCCTGGTCCTCGACCTCCCGGCACCGCCGACGGTGCTCGCCACCGACGTGCTGCGCACCCACGACCGGCTGCTGCGGGCCCTGTCCCCGGAGGCGGTCGCCGCCGTCGAGGCGCATGACCCCGGGGGCCGCGGGATCTTCCGGACCACACCGTTCGTGACCAGTGACGAGCCCGTGCTGGGCCGGCCGGTCACCGGCGGCCGGCCGAGCGCGTTCCTGGCGCTGGAGGACAAGGTGCTCGCCGACGCCGTGTGGGCGGCCGCCGGGGTGCCGGCGGCGCCGAGCCGGGTCGTGCCCGTCTCCCCGCGGGCCCTCGCCGAGGCGACCGAGGAGGTCCGCGGCCCGCTGGGCGCGGTGTGGGCCGGCGGCGGCCTCACCGGCGGCGGCGACTACGTCCGGTGGGTCCACGACCGCGACGACGAGACCCGCGCCCGGGCGTTCTTCGCGCCACGCAGCGAGCGCGTCCGGGTGATGCCGTTCCTCGACGGCGTGCCCTGCTCGATCCACGGGTTCGCGCTCGCCGACGGGACCGCGGTGCTGCGCCCGGTCGAGATCGCGGTGCTGCGCGACCGGACCGCGCGGACGTTCGTCTACGGCGGCCTGGCCAGCACCTGGGACCCGCCCGCGGCCGACCGGGAGCACCTGCGCGACGTGGCGCGCCGGGTCGGCGAGCACCTCCGTGCCGCGCACGGCTACCGCGGCGCGTTCGGCGTCGACGGCGTGCTGACCGCCGACGGGTTCCTGCCCACCGAGCTCAACTCCCGCCTGTCGGCCGGAGCGACCCTGCTGACCCGCGTCGCCGCGGACTTCTTCCAGCTGCTCCAGGCCAACCTGCTCGCCGGGGTCGACACCGGCGCCACCGTCGCGGACGTCGAGGAGCTCGTGCCCGCCATGGACGCGGCCCGCCGGGCCGAGGTGGTGGGCGCCAAGCCCGTCCACCTGCCGCCGGGCAGCCGCCTGGCGGCGTACCTCGCCGCGCGCGAGCCGCACCTCGAGGCGGCGCCCGAGCTGCGTCGCTAGGGTCACTAGGGTTCCCCCGTGCGCATCGTGGTGGTCGGAGGTGGCTTCGGCGGGCTCGCGTCCGCCGCCCGGCTGGCCAAGCTCGGCCACGAGGTGACCCTCGTCGAGCGCGGGACGACGCTGGGCGGCGCGCTCTCCTCGGTCAGCCGGGACGGCTTCACGTGGGACGCCGGCCCGAGCCACACGCTGCTGCCCGCCGTGGTGCGGGACCTGTTCCGCAAGTCCGGTCGCCCGCTCGAGCGCGAGCTGGAGCTGGTGCCGCTCGACATCGTCCGGGAGCACCGGTTCGAGGACGGCTCGTCGGTGCGGATCCCCGTCGGGCGGGCCGCGCAGCTCGCGGCGTTCGACGAGCTCGGCCCGGGCCTGGGCCAGCGGTGGGTCGACCACGTCGCGTCGTACGCCGACACCTGGGACGTGCTGCGCCGGACCTACCTCGAGAACCCGTGGGACCCGGCCGCACCGTCGCCGCTGCTCGACGGCCGCGAGATGCTGCACAAGCGGCTGAGGAAGGCCTTCAAGGACGAGCGGCTGCGGCTCGTCGCCGGCCACCCGCACGTCGCCCAGGGCCACGACCTGCGCAACGTGCCGGCGTGGATGGGCACGACGTCCTACGTCGAGCAGCGGTTCGGCGCGTGGACCGTCGCGGGCGGGATGGCCCGTCTGGGCGAGGTGCTCGCGGCCCGGCTGACCACCCGCGGCGTCACCGTGCTGACCGGCACCGAGGCGCGCGACCTGGTCGTGCGCGAGGGCCGGGTGGCGGCGGTCCGCACGACGACCGGGGACGTCGACGCCGACGCCGTCGTGTGCGCGATCGACCCGCGGCGGCTGCCCGCCCTGGCGGCGTACGTCGAGCGCACGATGCCGGCGATCCCGCCGGTCGTCGTGCACGTCGGCCTGGAGGGCGAGCCGCCGGACCTGCCGCACGAGCTGGTGCTGCACGGCGACCCGATGCTGGTCGTGCGCAAGCACGGCCAGACCCTCACCGTGCACGGCCGCGGCAAGCTGTCCGAGGACCTGCTGCGCGCGCTCGCCCGGCACCGGATCGACGTCCGCGAGCAGGTCGTCGCGCGCGTGGACGCCGGCCCGCGGGAGCAGGTCGAGCAGTGGGGCGGGTCGCCGATGGGAGTGCTGTGGCAGGGCCGCGCGACCGTCCGGCAGCGGCTCGGGCCGCGCACGCCCGTCTCCGGGGTGTACGCCGCCGGCGCGCACGCGACGCCGGGAGCGGGGCTGCCGTTCGTGGGGCTGTCGGCCGCGCTGGTCGCGGCCGAGATCGGGTCTCCCTAGACCTGGGACAGCCTCAGACGGCCATGTTGAGCGCGGCGAAGATCTCGCGCGTCGCCTTGGAGCGGTTCAGCGTGTAGAAGTGCAGGCCGGGCGCTCCCCCGGCCAGCAGCTCGTCGCAGAGCTCGGCGGCGATCCGGATGCCCTCGGCGCGCAGCGCGACCGGGTCGTCCTCGTGGACGCGGACCCGCTCGACGACCTCGGCCGGGATCTCGCGGCCGGACAGCTCGGCCATCCGGGAGACCTGGCGCAGGTTGAGGATCGGCATGATGCCCGGCAGGACCGGGATCTCGACGCCCGCGGCGCGCGCCCGCTCGACGAGCGCGAAGTAGTCGCTCGCACGGAAGAACATGTCCGTGATCGCGAACTCGGCGCCGGCCCGCTGCTTGCCCAGCAGGACCCGCACGTCGTCGTCGAGCGTCGCGCACTCGCGGTGGCCTTCCGGGAACGCCGCGACCCCCACGCTGAACTCCCCGGTCTCGCGGGCCAGGGCGACGAGCTCGTCGGCGTAGGTGAAGCCGCCCTCGGTGGCGGTCCACGGGGTGCCCGGCCCACCCGGGGGGTCCCCGCGCAGCGCGAGGACGTTGTGGACCCCGGCGGCGGCGTACGCCGCGAGGACGCCCTGGAGCTCCTCGCGGGTGTGCCCGACGCAGGTGAGGTGGCCCATCGGGGTCAACGACGTCTCGGCCGCGATCCGGCCGGTGATCGCGACCGTGGTGTCGCGGGTGGTGCCGCCGGCGCCGTACGTCACGGACACGAACGTCGGCCGGTAGGGCTCCAGCTCGCGGATCGCCTGCCAGAGCTGGGCCTCGCCGGCCTCGTCCTTGGGTGGGAAGAACTCGAAGGAGAACGAGCGCTCGCCGTGGCGGATCAGGTCGCCGATCCGCCGGGTCTGCTCGTGCACCATGCGCAACAGTCTAGGTCGGGGGCCGACGCCGGCCGGGCGGTGTCCACTGACTAGTCTCGACCGCGTGGCGAGCCCTGTGTCGAACGAGGTGGACTGGGACAGCGCGTCCTTCCGCGCCCGCGTCCAGGCCTCGCTCGACGGGTTCGTCGACGAGCAGGCGGCCGGTCTCGCGGCGCTCGGCGACGACGCCGCCCGGCTGGTGCGCGCGGCGCACGCCGCGGTCTCCGGCGGCAAGCGGTTCCGGGCGGCGTTCTGCTACTGGGGGCACCGCGCGGTCGCGCCCGAGCCGGCCGACGAGGACGCGCTCGTGCGGGCCTGCGCCTCGCTGGAGCTGCTGCACGCGAGCGCGCTCGTGCACGACGACTTCATGGACGCCTCCGACACCCGGCGCGGCCGCCCGGCGACCCACCGGCAGTTCGAGGGCGAGCACCGCGGCGCGGGCTGGCGCGGTGACCCGGAGCAGTACGGCGCCGCGGCGGCCATCCTCCTCGGCGACCTGCTGCTGAGCTGGTCCGACGAGCTGCTGCGGCGCTGCGGGCTGCCGATCACCCAGGTCGCGCCCGCGCTCGAGCTCTTCGACAAGTGCCGCTCGGAGGTCATCGCGGGGCAGTTCCTCGACGTGTCCGTGCAGGCCCGCGGCCGCGCCGACGTCGACGCCGCGATGACCGTGCTGCGCTACAAGTCGGCCAAGTACTCCATCGAGCGGCCCCTCCACATCGGCGCCGCTCTCGCCGGCGCCTCGACCGCGACCCTGGAGGAGCTCTCCCGCTTCGGGCTGCCGCTCGGGGAGGCGTTCCAGCTGCGCGACGACCTGCTCGGCGTGTTCGGCGACCCGGACACCACGGGCAAGCCGGCCGGCGACGACCTGATCGAGGGCAAGCGCACCGTGCTGGTCGCGCTCGCCCTCGACGCGGCCGCGCCCGCCGACGCCGCCCGCCTCGACGCCGCGCTCGGCACGCCGCTCGCCCCCGACCAGGTCGAGGACCTCCGCGCGATCATCGACGCCTCCGGCGCCCATGCGCAGGTCGAGCAGGTCATCGAGCAGCTCGCGGCCCACGCGGTCGCCGCGCTCGACGAGGCCGCGATCGACGACCACGCCCGCGGCGTACTCCGGGGCCTGGCCGCCTCCGCCACCCAGCGCGCCGTCTGACCTGCTCGGCCTAGAAGCCCATGGCCTGGGCGCGGCGCTTGACCTCGGAGCCGCGGTTCTCGCGCAGGGCGTCGATCGCGCGACCGGGGTAGTCGTCGTCCTGGAACAGCCAGGCGATGCACTCGCGGTCGTCGTACCCCGCGTCGTGGAGCACGGTGAGCAGGCCCGGCAGGCCCTTGACCACCAGGCCGTCCTGGAGGAAGTCGGCCGGGACCTGCTGCCCCGCGCCCGGCGTGGGGACGGCGGCGGCCAGCTCGTGGTCGCGGATCATCGTGCGCACCTTGGCGACGGTGACGCCGAGGACCTCCGCGACGGCCGCCCAGTCCAGCCACGTGGGGACGAGGGTGGCGAGGTCGGCTTCGGAGAGGGGCTGCTGACTCATGCCACCAGTGTCCCACCCACCCCTCGCGCCACGCCGGGGGTGCCTGAGCACGCTCCGGCCGCCCCGCGTCCGTACGATTGGGCCACCGGATCCTTCCCCATCCGGCCACAGGAGGGTCGCTGTGACGCCTGACCGGCGCTCGGAGCGGCACGCCCCGCAGGGTGGTGCCGACGGCTCCGGCGACCCCATGACCGGGCGGGTGCTGGACAACCGCTACCGCATCGGGCCGCGCATCGCCCGCGGCGGCATGGCCAGTGTCTACGAGGCCACCGACATCCGGCTCGACCGGACCGTCGCGGTCAAGATCATGCACCCGGGACTCGGCGACGACGACGAGTTCGCGGCCCGGTTCGTGCGCGAGGCGCGCTCGGCCGCCCGGCTCTCCCACCCCAACGTGGTCGCGGTCTACGACCAGGGCGACGACGACGGCGCGGTGTTCCTCTCGATGGAGCTCATCGACGGCATCACGTTGCGCGACGTGATCCGCAAGGAGTCGCCGATGCCTCCCGCCCGGGCGCTCGCGCTGCTCGAGCCGGTGCTCTCCGCGCTCGCCGCGGCGCACCGCGCCGGTCTGATCCACCGCGACGTCAAGCCCGAGAACGTCCTCATCGCCGACGACGGCCGGGTCAAGGTGGCCGACTTCGGACTGGCCCGCGCGGTCAGCGCCGACACCCAGCACACCGCGACCGGCGGCGTCCTCATCGGCACCGTCAGCTACCTCGCTCCCGAGCTGGTCGTCGACGGCCGCGCCGACGCGCGCGCCGACGTGTACGCCGCCGGCGTCGTGCTCTTCGAGCTGCTGACCGGCGTGAAGCCGCACGAGGGCGAGTCGCCGATCCAGGTCGCCTACAAGCACGTCCACGAGGACGTGCCCGCCCCGTCGGCGCTCGTGCCCGGCATCCCGGCCTACGTCGACGCGCTGGTCGCCCGCGCGACCGCCCGCGACCGCAGCGCGCGGCCCGCCGACGCCGCGGTGCTGCTCCACCAGGTGCACCGGGTCAGCCACGCGCTCGCCGAGGGTGTCGTCGACGACCCCGACCTCACGACCGACCTGACACCGCTGGTGACGCAGGTGCGCGCCGAGACGACGCCGGACCCCTTCGACTCGCGCGAGTTCGCCGCGCTGATGGAGCCGAGCGAGGTCGCCGAGCGCACCACCGTGCTCCGGACCGTGACCCCGCCGGGCCCGCCGGCCCCTCCGGCCCGGCCCGCCCCGAAGACCCCGAAGACCCCGCCGCCCCCGCGCGGCCGGCGCCGCCGCCGCGGGCTGGTCCTCACGATCCTCGCGGTGCTGCTGGTCGCCGGCCTCGGTGCCGGCGCCTGGTGGTTCCTCGACGGCCGCTACACCTCGACGCCGAGCGTGCTCGGCCTGACCAGGGCCGACGCGCAGGCCGAGATCGAGGACGCCGGCCTCGAGGTCGAGTGGGGCGACAAGGCCTACTCCGAGACCGTGCCGGCCGGCCACGTGGTCGCGACCGACCCCGGTCCCGGCGGCAAGGTGCTCGACGGCGGCACGGTGTCGGTCACGCTCTCGCTCGGCAAGGAGCGGTACGACGTACCGAAGCTCAAGGGGATGACCGAGGACGAGGCGCAGGACGCGCTCGCCGACACCAACCTCGGCTACGGGACGACCACCGAGCAGTGGTCCGACACCGTGCCCGCGGGCCAGGTCATCGCCTCCTCCCCCAAGGCCGGTACGACGCTGCGCCCGGACGCGCCCGTCGACCTGGTCGTGAGCAAGGGCCCGAAGCCGGTCGACCTCAAGGACTGGGTCGGCAAGCCGGTCGACGACGCGATGGCCTGGCTCGAGGCCCGCGGCCTCACCGGCAAGGTGGCCGACGAGCAGTTCTCCGACAGCCTCGGCGAGGGCGACGTGATCTCGATGGACCCGCCCGGGGGAACGACCGTGCACCGCGGCGACGAGGTCTCGTTCGTGGTCTCGAAGGGCCCCGAGCTGATCGAGGTCCCGTCGGTGCGCGGCCAGGGCATCGACGCCGCCCGCGCGACCCTCGAGGGGCTCGGCTTCGTCGTCGAGACCGAGGACGCATCCGGCTCCCTCGGCCTCGGCTACGTCTGGTCGCAGGACCCCTCCGGCGGCTCGATGGCGCCCAAGGGCTCGACGATCACCCTCACCATCATCTGAGCCGCTGCCCCCGGTAGGTTCACCGGATGCGCAACCCGATCGGAACCCACGTGCTGGTCGGCAAGGGCCTGGTCGCCGGTGCGGTCGCGAACGCCGACCTGGTCGGGTGCGAGACGTTCCAGGTCTTCACCGGCAACCCGCGCGGCTGGGCGCTGACCGAGGGCAAGCCCGCCGACGACGCGGCGTTCCGCGACCTCATGGCCGAGCGCGGCACCCGGACGTTCATCCACGCGCCGTACCTGGTGAACCTGGGCAGCCCGACCCCGGCCACCTACGAGCGCTCGGTCGCCTCGGTCGCGCACAACCTCAAGCGGGCCGCGCAGATCGGCGCCGAGGGCGTCGTCGTCCACACGGGCTCGTACGTCGGCGACGCGGACGGCTCGAAGGCGATGCGGCAGGTCCGCGAGGCGCTGCTCCCGATCCTCGAGACGCTCGAGGACGACGCCGCGCCGTGGCTGCTGCTCGAGCCGACCGCCGGCCAGGGCCGGTCGCTGTGCGCGGGCGTCGACGACCTCGAGCCGTACCTCGCCGCGCTCGACCTCCACCCCAAGGCCGGGATCTGCCTCGACACCTGCCACGTGTTCGCGGCCGGCGCCCCGCTCGACGAGCCCGGCGGTGCCACCACCACCGTCGACCGGGTCGTCGAGATCGGCGGGCCGGGCCGGCTCCGGCTGATCCACGCCAACGACTCGATGGACGTCCGGGGCGCGTTCAAGGACCGCCACCAGCGCATCGGCGAGGGCCATATCGGCGAGGCGGCGTTCGTCGAGCTGTTCCGGCACCCGGCGACCGAAGGCGTGCCGTTCATCCTCGAGACCCCGGACTCCCGCACGGCCGACACCCGCGACATCCCCCTGCTCAAGAGGCTGCGGGACTCGTGAAGGCCAAGCTCGCCACCCTCGTGCTGCTCGGCATCACCGCCTGCTGGGGCAGCACGTTCTTCCTGATCCACGACCTGCTGGACCGGGTGCCGGCGGTCGACTTCCTCGCCGTGCGCTTCTCGATCGCGGGGATCCTCCTGCTGGTCGTCGCGCCGAAGGCGGTCCTGCGGCTCTCGCCGCGGGCGCGCAAGCAGGCAGCCGTCCTCGGCGGGCTCTACGGTGTCGCCCAGATCCTGCAGACGGTCGGCCTCGCCCACACGCCGGCCAGCGTGTCCGGCTTCATCACCGGCATGTACGTCGTCGCGACCCCGCTCTTCGCCGCCGTGCTGCTGCGCAACAGGATCACCCGGATGACCTGGGGCGCGGTGCTGCTGGCCTTCGGCGGACTCGCGGTGCTGACGCTCGACAGCCTCTCGATCGGGTACGGCGAGGCGCTGACCTTCGTCGCCGCGATGCTCTACGCGCTCCACATCGTCGGGCTCGGCGCGTGGTCGAACGTCCAGGACGCGCTCGGCATGTCCATCCTCCAGGTCGTGCTGGTCGCGGTGATCTGCCTCCTCGTCAGCGCCCCCGGCGGCATCGTGCTGCCCGACAACGGGCGCGACTGGCTCTCGGTGCTCTACATGGCGATCTTCCCCGCCGCGCTCGCGCTGCTCGGCCAGACCTGGGCGCAGGCGCACCTGTCCGCGACCCGCACGGCGATCGTGATGAGCATGGAGCCCGTGTTCGCCGCGTTCTTCGCGGTGCTGCTGGGCGGCGAGTCGCTCAGCACGCGGATGCTCCTGGGCGGCGCCCTCGTCCTCGCCGCGATGCTCCTCGTGGAGGTCGGACCGCGCCGCAAGGTCGAGGGCGAGGTCCCGCACATCGCTGTCTGAGGCGGCCTGAGGCGGCCTGAGGCGGCCTCCGGGGTCGGGGCAGGTGCCGGTGCCCTTTGGTCCTAGTACCTGCCAAACGCCGGTGCGGACGGGCCGAGCGTCCTACGGTTGCCTCGGCTGGAGCGCCGGAGATGGGTCCCCACGTCGTCCGGAGCCCCGCGCGATTTCCCCGAGGGTGCTCGTCGTCCTCGTCCGCAGCGCAGCGGCGGACGATGCCACGGGCACCCTCGCGGGCGTCCGGATGCTGGCGGCCGACGGCGGCAGTGGCGTCCGTCACCTACGGTCTGGCCATGGTCGTCGTCATGTCCCCGGATGCCACGGACGAGGACGTCGCGCACGTCGTCGCCCGGGTGGAGAGCGTGGGCGGGGCGGCCTTCGTCTCCAAGGGCGTGGTCCGCACCATCATCGGGCTGGTCGGCGACATCGACTCCTTCCACCACCTCAACCTGCGCACGCTGCGCGGGGTCGCCGACGTCCACCGCATCTCCGACCCGTACAAGCTGGTCAGCCGCCAGCACCACCCCGACCGCTCGACGGTGTGGGTCGGCAGCGGCGACCGGCGCGTGCCGATCGGCCCGGAGACGTTCACGTTCATCGCCGGGCCGTGCGCGGTCGAGTCGGCGGAGCAGACGCTCGAGGCCGCGCACATGGCGCGCTCGGCCGGCGCCACGCTGCTGCGTGGCGGCGCCTACAAGCCCCGCACCTCGCCGTACGCCTTCCAGGGCCTCGGCGTCCCCGGCCTGGAGATCCTCGCCGACGTCCGCGCCGCGACCGGGCTCCCGATCGTCACCGAGGTCGTCGACGCGCGCGACGTCCCCGTGGTCGCCGAGCACGCCGACATGCTCCAGGTCGGCACCCGCAACATGGCCAACTTCGGGCTGCTCCAGGCCGTCGGCGAGGCCGGCAAGCCGGTGCTCCTCAAGCGCGGCATGACCGCGACCATCGAGGAGTGGCTGATGGCGGCGGAGTACGTCGCCCAGCGCGGCAACCTCGACATCGTGCTGTGTGAGCGCGGCATCCGCACGTTCGAGCCGGCGACCCGCAACACCCTCGACATCTCGGCCGTGCCGGTCGTGCAGTCGAGCAGCCACCTGCCGGTGATCGTCGACCCGTCGCACGCCGCCGGCCGCAAGGACCTGGTGGTGCCGCTGTCGCGGGCCGCGATCGCGGTCGGCGCCGACGGCGTCATCGTGGACGTCCACCCCGACCCCGAGACCGCGCTCTGCGACGGCCCGCAGGCCCTCCTCGGCGCCGAGCTGCGCGACCTGGCCCAGGCCGTGCGCCGGCTGCCGGACCTCGTCGGACGGCGCCCCGCCGCACCGGGGGCCTAGTCCTTCTCCACCCGTTCGTTACGGTGGGGGTGATGCCAGCCGGGTTCCGTGACGACATTCAAGGCCTGCGTGCTCTGGCGGTGCTGGGGATCCTGGTCTTCCATGCCGGGCTCGCGCCGTACTCGGGGGGCTTCGTCACCCTCGACGTCTTCTTCGTCCTGTCAGGCTTCCTCATCACGACGCTGCTGCTGCGCGAGGTCGCGCGCGACGGGACGATCGACCTGGTCGCCTTCTACGTGCGCCGCGCGCGGCGGATCCTGCCCGCGGCCACCGTCGCCATCGCCGGCACCGTACTGGCCGCCTGGCTGTGGCTGCCGCCGATCGACGCGCGCGACACGGCCGTCGACGGCGTGTGGGCCGCGCTCTTCGGCGCGAACGTGCGGTTCGCGATCGAGGAGACCGACTACTTCACCCAGTCCGACCCGGCCTCGCCGCTCCAGCACTTCTGGTCGCTGTCGGTCGAGGAGCAGTTCTACCTGGTGATGCCCGCGCTGCTGCTGGTCGCGGTGGTGCTCGCCCGGCGGTCGCTGCGGCGCTGGGGCGGCCCCACCGCCGGCATCGTGCTGGCGCTGGGCATCGTGACCGCGGTGAGCTTCGGGTGGTCGGTCCACGCCTCGGCCGCGTCGCCGGAGAGCGCCTACTTCTCGACGTTCACGCGCACGTGGGAGTTCGGGGCGGGCGCGCTCCTCGCGGTGGCCGCGCCCCGGCTGGCGCGCGGGCTGGGCCCGGCCGCCCGCAACGCCGTCATCGCCGGCGGTCTGGGCCTCGTCGTGGTCGCGCTGTTCACGATCAGCTCGGCCGACCCCTACCCCGGCTGGCTCGCGCTCGCGCCCGTCCTCGGCACGTGCGCGGTGATCCTCGGCGGCACCGGTGGTGCGCCGACCGCCATGCAGCGGGCTCTCGGCGTCGCGCCGCTGCGGGTGATCGGCGACGCGTCGTACTCCCTCTATCTCTGGCACTGGCCGGTGCTCGTCGTTGCCGAGCAGCGCGTCGGCCGCGACCTCCGGCCCGCCGAGCTCGGCGTGGTCCTCGCGGTGACGGCGCTGATGACCTGGGCGTCGTACCGCTTCGTGGAGACGCCGTTCCGGCGGCGCCGGGTCGCCCCACGGCCGCGCGGGATGGTGCTCTACCCGGCGGCGGTGTCGGTCGCGGTCGTGACCTGCCTGGCCGCGGTCACGGTGATCGACCGGCAGCTGATCGGCGACGACCCGGGCATCTCGGTGTCCGACTACGAACGGCGGCCGGACGGCCGCACGCTGTCGGACGACCCGGCGGTCGCGCTGGTCGAGGCCTCCACGCGCGCCGCGCTCGAGGGCCGCGACGTGCCGCGGAGGCTGCGGCCCGCACTCGTGGACCTCAAGGCGGACCGCGCCGACCTCGGGGACTGCGAGTACGACGACACGCCCACGCGGCTCTGTGTCGCGGGCGACCCCGATGGCGACAGGACGCTCGTGGTCGTCGGCAACTCGCACGGGCGGCACTGGATACCGGCGTTCGACGAGATCGCCGAGGCGGCCGGCTGGCGGGCGTACTACCTGGTGAAGTCGCAATGCACCGCGGCCCGCGTGGACCTCCTCCTCCCCGGGGACGATGCACCGTGGGCCGAGTGCCAGGAGTTCAACGCCTGGGCCGAGGATCAGATCCGGCGGCTCGAGCCCGACCTCGTGGTCGTGTCGACGTCGGCAGCGCCCGGCGTACGCGTCGACGGTGAGGTGTACCGCGACGCCGACCGGGTCGCGACCGAGATGGGCCACGGCTTCCGGCGGCTGTTCGACGACCTCGCGCCGCTCACCGACCGGCTGGTCCTGCTCGCCGACGTCCCGCGCCGGGACAACGTGCCGCACCAGTGCCTCAGCCGCTCCGACGCAACGCTCCGGTCGTGCCTCAGCGGCGTCGAGGCCCGCGCGATCGCGGTCAACGCCGAGGGCGCGCAGGCCGCGCGTGAGGCGGGCGTGCGGGTGGTGCCGACCCGACAGTGGTTCTGTCTCGACGGCCAGTGCCCGGCAGTGATCGGCGAGTACGTCCCCATGCGCGATGCCGGACACGTCACCACGTCCTACGCCCGCGCGCTCGCTGGCCCGCTCGGACGAGCGCTCGGGCTGCTGCCCCGGGACTGATCAGGCGAGCCCGCGGAGAACGGTCGCCGCCTTCTCGGCGGCCTCGGTGCTGACGTCGAGGTGGGTGACGAGGCGTACGGCGGTGGGGCCGACCGTGCCGACCACGACGCCCTGCTCCTTCGCGCGGGCCACGAACTCGGCCGCGTCGGTGCGGTGCACGACCACGATGTTGGTGTCGACGGTCTCCGGGTCCACGCCGCAGGCCTCGGCGAGGAGTCGCGCGTGGGCGTGATCCTCGGCGAGCCGCTCCACGTGGTGGTCGAGCGCGTGCAGGCCGGCCGCGGCGAGGATGCCGACCTGGCGCATGCCGCCGCCCATCCGCTTGCGCCACACCCGGGCCTCGGCGATCGCGTCGGCGCCGCCGACCATGAGCGACCCGATCGGCGCGCCCAGGCCCTTGGACAGGCAGACGGCCAGCACGTCGGCGACGGCGCCGTACTCGCTGAGCGGCGTGCCGGTCACGACGTGCGCGTTCCAGATCCGGGCGCCGTCGAGGTGCACCTTGGCGCCGACGCCGGTGGCGTACTCCCGCAGGTCCCGCAGGTCCTGGAGCGGCAGCACCGCTCCCCCGGCGAAGTTGTGGGTGTTCTCGACGGAGATGGCCGCGGTCGGCACGAAGAACGGCCCCATGTCGGGCGCGAAGATCCGCTGGATCGTGTCCAGGTCGACCTGCCCACGCGGGTGGATCCACGTCCGCATGGTCAGGCCCGTGTACGCCCCGTGCGCCCCGAGCTCGGCCCGCGCGATGTGCGCGCTCGCCTCGCAGAGCACCTCCTGCCCGACCTGGACGACCGATCGCACGGCGAGCACGTTGGCCATCGACCCGGTCGGCATGAACAGCGCCGCCTCGTGCCCGAACATCTCCGCCACCCGCTCCTCCAGCCGGGTCACGGTCGGGTCCTCGCCGTACACGTCGTCCCCGACCTCCGCGGCCGCCATCGCGACC
Organism: Nocardioides pyridinolyticus; assembly: GCF_054653575.1. NCBI lineage: Bacteria > Bacillati > Actinomycetota > Actinomycetes > Propionibacteriales > Nocardioidaceae > Nocardioides > Nocardioides pyridinolyticus. The sequence continues at coordinate 112,758 of NZ_BAAIFY010000005.1, forward strand.
CGCATCGCCTCGGTCGGCTTGGTCAGGGTGTCGGAGCGCAGGTCGATCACGTCGCTCATTGTCTCAGGGCGGGTCGTGTCGCCGATGGACGAGGGCGTTCGGCGCTCGTCTCGAAACCACCGTGCGAAATGTCCGCATCCCGCGGGCCCGCACGGGGTGGCCGCCGCAAGGCAGCAAAGACGGGTGAGGCCGGCTTCGGGCCGACGCCGTCGCCCGACTCTCGGGTCGCCTTCCTGGGCGGCGAAATCTTCCTCGGAGAAACTTCTCGAAAGTGTCCACATGCCGGTCAAAACAAGGGTTCTGAGCCCTTCGATGTCGGTGGCCAGTGCTTGAGTGGACGCATGACGGCGATGGCGAACCCCAGGCACCGAGTGTCGGTGGCGGTCGCCCACGCCCAGGCGGAGATCGAGGCCGTGCAGGACTCCTCGGTGTGGTCGATGGAGCGGGAGGAGACCACCGCGACGCTGGTCGAGATCACCCGGCTGAAGTCGCAGCTGTCGGAGCTCGAGCTGCGGGTGGTCGAGCACGCCGACGACGTCGCCATCGACACCTGGACCCACGCCACCAAGCAGACCCGCGCCGCGGTGCGCGGCGCGGAGAAGCTCGCGTTCGCGCTCACCGAGCGTCACCACGTCCGCGCGGCCCTGGCCGCCGGCGACCTGCTCACCGACCAGGCCCGCGTGATCGTGCAGGCCCTCGACACGCTGCCGGCCGACCTCGACCCCGACACCGTCGTCAAGGCCGAGCAGCACCTCGTCTCCGCCGCCCGGGAGCACGACGCCAGGACCCTCCGCGTCCTGGGCCGCCGGCTCCTGGAGGTCGTGGCCCCCGAGGTAGCCGACGCCCACGAGGCGAAGCTCCTCGCCCGCGAGGAGCGCGACGCGATGACCGGCACGAGGCTGACCCTGCGCGACAACGGGAAGGGCCGCTACGTCGGGACCTTCGACATCCCCACCTTCCACGGCGCCGCGCTGCTCAAGCTGCTGCTCGGTGACACCGCCAACCGCCAGCAGCACGGCCCCTCCCGGTTGGGTCGGGCGTTCTGTGAACTGATCGAGGGCAAGGTCGAGACCACGCTGGTGGTCACCATGACGTATGAGTCCCTGATCGGGGACCTCGAGCAGGCCGGCCTGCTGGAGACCGGGGACAAGATCAGCCCCGCGATGGCCCGCCGGCTGGCGTGCGAGGCGAAGATCCGGCCCGCCGTCCTCGGCGGCAGGTCCGAGGTCCTCGACCTCGGCCGCTCCCGCCGCCTGCACTCCAAGGCCCAGCGCATCGCCATCGGCATCCGCGACCGGCACTGCACCGAACCCGGCTGCGACTGGCCACCCTCGATGTGCCACGTCCACCACGACCACCCATGGGCCCACGGCGGCAAGACCGACCTCGACAACGGACGCCTCCTCTGCCCCCGCCACCATGCGAGGTACCACCGGCGGACGTGAGGAGTCACCGACCCACACTCTCCGACGAGCCCTTGCAACGGCAAAGTCCGTCGCGCCCGGACGCGCGTCGGCGCACCATCAGGACATGAACACCAGGTCGGCACCTGGGCGCAGCGCATACCTCATCTGGTGCGTCGGGTCTCCGAAGTTCCGCGCCCGGCACCCCGGCATTCCGCACGCACTCGACGCGCTAAACCCGGACGGCTGCACCGACCTGATCATCGAGGTCGACGGGGACGGCCGTCTGACCCGGGTCGACATCGAACTCTTGACTGTGGCCGACGACCTCGTCGGCCGGCCCATCGAGGAGGTCCTGCCCGAGGTCGCCGACCGGCTGGATGGGCTGCTGCACCGGGACGACCACCCGTAGTTCGTCAGCGCGCGGTCCTGACCTTCACCGCCGGGGACCAGGCCGACGTCCTCGTGCCGGCCTGGGTGCGGGCGCGGACCGACCAGGTGCCGGGGCGGTGGAAGGCGGCGGTCGTAGCGGACGTGTCGTGGCGGAGGGTGCGCCACCGGCGGGAGCCCTTCCGGACCTGGACGTCGTAGGTGTCGCCACCGGAGGCCGCCCAGCGCAGGGTCCAGCCCGCGGCGGACGAGCCGCTGCGGGCCACGGGGACCCGCACGGTGCCGCGCATCGTCGGGTGGATCGTGCACCGGTAGGGGTACGACCCGGCCGACCCGAAGGTCCGCCGGAAGGTCTGCCCGCCGGACTTCGAGCCGCTGTCCCAGAAGCCCTGGGTGGAGGTCGTGGTGTGCGCCATCTCGTCGGGGAAGCGCCACGTCACCGTGGTGCCGAGTCCGACCCGGAGCGTGGCGGGCGTGAACCGCATGTCCGCCACCGACACCGTCGGCCCGCCCGCCGTCGCCGACGGGAGGGGTACGACGGTGAGGCCGGTCGCGATCAGCACGCCGGCCACGAGTCGCGTGATCATGGTGCGGACGCTAGACCCGCAACATGAGAGATCAGGCCTGGCGGAGCATCTCCGCGACCAGGAACGCGAGCTCGAGCGACTGGACCCGGTTCAGGCGCGGGTCGACGACCGACTCGTACCGGTGGGCCAGGCCCTCCTCGTCGATCTCCTCGCCGCCGCCGATGCACTCGGTGACGTCGTCGCCGGTCATCTCGACCAGGACGCCGCCGGGCCAGGTGCCGAGCGTGCGGTGCACGTCGAAGAAGCCCTGCACCTCGTCGATGACGTCATCGAACCGGCGGGTCTTGTAGCCCGTGCTGGACTCGAAGGTGTTGCCGTGCATCGGGTCGCACACCCAGGCGACCTTGATGCCGGCGGCGGTGACCTTCTCGACCAGGTGCGGCAGGCCGTCGCGGATCTTGCCGGCGCCGAACCGGGTGATGAAGGTGAGCCGCCCCTCCTCGTTCTCGGGGTTGAGCCGCTCGGCCAGCGCGATGGCGTCGTCCGCGCTGGCCGTGGGGCCGAGCTTGCAGCCGATCGGGTTGGCGATGTGGCGGAAGTACTCCACGTGCGCCCCCGTGAGCTGCCGCGTGCGCTCGCCGATCCAGACGAAGTGACCCGACACGTTGTACGGCTTCTCGGTGCGCGAGTCGATGCGGGTCATCGCGTGCTCGTACTCGAGCAGCAGCGCCTCGTGGCTGGAGTGGAAGTCGACGCGCTTGAGCTCGTCGGCGTCGACGCCGATCGCCGCCATGAAGCCCAGCGCCTTGTCGATCTCCGCCGCCAGCGCCTCGTAGCGCTGGCCGGCCGCCGAGGTCCGGACGAAGTCGGTGTTCCAGGTGTGCACCTGGCGCAGGTCGGCGTAGCCACCGGTCACGAACGCGCGGACCAGGTTGAGCGTCGCGGCGGACGCGTTGTAGACGTCCAGCAGCCGGGTCGGGTCGGGGATGCGCGACTCGGGCGTGAAGTCGAAGCCGTTGACCGCGTCGCCGCGGTACGCCGGCAGCGTGACGCCGTCGCGGGTCTCCATGTCCGAGGAGCGGGGCTTGGCGTACTGGCCGGCGAGTCGGCCGAGCTTCACCACCGGCACGGAGCCGGCGTAGGTCAGCACCACCGACATCTGGAGCAGCACGCGGAGCTTGTTGCGCACGTTGTCGGCCGTGACCTCCGCGAAGGTCTCCGCGCAGTCCCCGCCCTGGAGCAGGAACGCCTCGCCCCGCGAGACCGCGGCCATCTTGGCCTTGAGCTCGTCGCACTCACCGGCAAACACCAGGGGAGGCATGCGGCGCAGGCGCTCGACGTTGGCCGCGACGGCGTCGGCGTCGGGGTACGTCGGCTGCTGCGCGGCTCCGATGGCGTGCAGGGTCGAGAGGTCGGGGATCGTGCTGCTCACCCGACAAGAGTACGGCGGGCGGCGGCCCTTCCCCGATTCGGCGGCCGGACTGAGACTCGGCCGGGCTCAGTCCTTCATGTGCTCGATGTCGCGGAAGCCGGTCTTCTTCGCGCGGACGGCCCGGTTGGTGAGCCAGGTGAACGCCCACAGCACCACGCCGATCACGAGCAGGCCGGCCGCGATCTCGTAGACGATCCCGTCGCGGTCGACCCACGGGCCGAGCAGGAACGCGCAGAGCACGGCCGCCACCGCCGGCGTCACGCCCGGGGACCGGAACGAGCCACCGTCGGGGTCCCGCCGGCGCAGGACCAGGCAAGCGACGTTCACGATCGTGAAGACGCCGAGCAGCAGCAGCGCGGTCACGCTGGCCAGGTTGACGACGATGTCGTCCTCGGCCCGGTTGGCGACGTACAAGATGAGGCCCAGCGCCAGGACCGTCGAGAAGATCACGCCGACGTACGGCGAGCGGCGGTTCGGCGACACCTTGCCGAGGGTGCGCGGCAGCACGTCCTGGTGGGCGAGGCCGTAGAGCAGGCGGCTGGCCATCAGCATGTTGATCAGCGAGGTGTTGGCGACCGCGAAGACCGCCAGGAACGGGAACAGCTTGTCGATCGGGAAGTCCGGCGCGCCGACCCGGACCACCTCGAGCAGCGCGCGGCCGTCGGCGGCGCCGGCGATCTGGTCCGGCGTCAGGACCGCGACCACGGTGATCGCGACCAGCATGTAGATGACGACCGCGATGCCGAGGCCGGTGATCATCGTGCGCGGGAAGATCCGCTCGGGGTCCTTGGTCTCCTCGACCATGTTCACCGAGTCCTCGAAGCCGACCATCGCGAAGAACGCGATCGAGGTGGCCGCGGTGACCGCCAGGAACATCCCCTTGTCCTCGGGGTTCTCGAAGGTGGTGACCCGGCCCAGGTCGGCGTCACCCTGCGCCATCGCGTAGAAGCCGACGAAGATCACGATCGTGAGCGCGGTGATCTCGATGAGCGTGAGGACCACGTTGAACTTCACCGACTCGCCCACGCCGCGCAGGTTGATCAACGCGAGCAGCACCATGAAGGCCAGCGCGATGAGCGTGATGGTCCCGGTGCCGGGCTCGGCGTCGATCCAGCCGTTGGCGAGCAGGCCTCCGGTGAGGTTCTGCGCGAGCACGTTCGCGGACGTCGAGGCGCTGGTGATGCCGGAGCAGATCACCGCGAAGGCGACGAGGAACGTGACGAAGTGGATGCCGAAGGCCTTGTGCGTGTAGAGCGCGGCGCCTGCGGCCTGGGGGTACCTGGTGACCAGCTCCAGGTAGGACAGCGCGGTCAGCGTCGCGACCACGAAGGCCAGGAGGAACGGCAGCCAGACGATGCCGCCCACGACGCCGGCCATCTGGCCGGTGACCGCGTAGACGCCGGCGCCGAGGATGTCGCCGACGATGAACAGCAGGAGGAGCTTGGGCCCCATCACCCGCTTCAGGTTCGGAGTCGGACCGTTGACGTCGACGGTGTCGCTGCTCTGGGTCGTCATGGCCCCCACCCTGCCCCGCGACCGGCCTCCTTAACCAGAGGCAGGGGCGAGGACTAGCCGAAGAAGACCTGTGCCTCGGCGTACTCCGCCTTGCTGACCAGCTTCAGCTCGCCGGTGCCCTCGATGAGCGGCACCCGCACGATGTCGGTGCCGCGCAGCGCCATCATCGTGCCGAAGTCGCCGTCGGCGACCGCGTCGATGGCCTGGAGGCCGAAGCGGGTGGCGAGCCAGCGGTCGAACGCGGTCGGCGTGCCGCCGCGCTGGATGTGGCCGAGGACGACCGCGCGGGCCTCCTTGCCGGTGCGGGTCTCGATCTCGCGGGCGATCCGGTCGCCGATGCCGCCCAGGCGCACGTGGCCGAACTCGTCGAGCTCGCCGGAGACGAGGGTCATGTCGCCACCCTCGCGCGGGACCGCGCCCTCGGAGACCACCAGGATCGGCGCGTAGCGCGACTCGAAGCGGCTCTCGATGAGCGCACAGACCTCCGCGATGTCGAAGGGCTGCTCGGGGATCAGCACGATGTTGGCGCCGCCGGCCAGCCCCGCGTGCAGCGCGATCCAGCCGGCGTGCCGGCCCATCACCTCGACGACGAGCACGCGGTGGTGGGACTCGGCGGTGGTGTGCAGCCGGTCGATCGCCTCGGTGGCGATGTTCACCGCGGTGTCGAAGCCGAAGGTGAAGTCGGTGCCGGAGAGGTCGTTGTCGATGGTCTTCGGCACCCCGACGACGTTCACCCCGAGGTCGGCGAGCTTCGTGGCGACGCCGAGCGTGTCCTCCCCGCCGATCGCGACGAGGGCGTCGACGCCGTCGCGCGCCAGGTTCTCCTTGATCCGCTCGACCCCGTTGTCGAGCTTGAACGGGTTGGTGCGCGAGGACCCGAGGATCGTGCCGCCGCGGGGCAGGATGCCGCGGCACTGCTGGACGCCGAGCTCCATCGTCGCGCCCTCCAGCGGGCCTCGCCACCCGTCGCGGTAGCCGACGAACTCGAAGCCGTGCTCCTTCGTGCCCTTGCGGACCACGGCACGGATGACGGCATTCAGGCCGGGGCAGTCCCCGCCTCCGGTGAGTACTCCGACGCGCATGCGACCAGTCTGGTCTGGTCACGCCGCGGACTTCTAGCCCTGGAGCTGACCGATCTCGCCGAGCAGCGTGCGGAACCACGGCTCGGACGGGTCGAAGGCCTTGCCGCCCTTGATCCGCGGGAACTCGCATACGCGGAGCTCGTCGCCGGCCTCCTCGTCGTGTCCGACGACGCCGCTCTCGCCGCGCAGGGCGGCGTCGGCCGCGAGGTCGGCGCACGCGCGGATCAGGGCGAGGTCCTCGTCGTTGGCGGCCGCGGAGCGGGAGAAGTAGCCGCTCTTCTGCACCATGGTCTTCTCGGCGCCGACCATGCCGGCGAACTGCTTGGCGAACCACGAGCCGACGTTGATCGTGTCGAGCTTGACGTGGCCGAAGGCGTCCCGCTTGGGCTCGTCGCCGCGCGAGATCATCTCCTCGACGATCGTCGACACGCCGGCGCCCTCGGAGAGGAAGAGGTTGACGCAGCCGGTCTCGTCCATGATCGCCCTCAGCCGCTCGGCCTCGGCCGCGATGTCGAGGTCGAGCTCGGGGACGTAGACGCCGTGGATCTCCCACGAGCGGCGGTCGTTGTCGGCGAAGCCGGAGAACTCCTGGGTGTCGAGCCACTCGCGGTACTTCAGCGCGGTCGCCGCGGTCAGCCAGCCGCAGTGGCGCCCCATCACCTCGTGCACGATGAGCATCCGCGGGTTCGAGGAGTGCTCGGCGACGACGTTGCCCGCGAACAGCGCGCCCTGCTCGGCGGCGGTCCACGCGCCCAGCGACTGCCGGATCGGCACGATGTCGTTGTCGATGGTCTTGGGCAGGCCGACGACCGTGAGCTCGTAGCCGTTCTCGTGGAGGTACGCCGCCAGGTCGGCCGCCGTGGTGTTCGTGTCGTCGCCGCCGATGGTGTGCAGCACGTCGACGCCGTCGCGGGTCAGCTGCTCGGCCGCCACGTGGAGCGGGTCCTGCCCCTCCGCGACCAGTCCGCGCTTGACGCAGTCCTTGACGTTGGTGAGCTTGACCCGGCTGTTGCCGATCGGGCTCCCGCCGAAGCGGTGCAGCAGGTGCGCCCGCTCCCGGTCCTCGGGCGTGACCGTCACGAAGTCGCCACCGAGCAGCCCGGCGTACCCGTTGCGGTAGCCGATGATCTCGATCGACGGGTCGAGCGCGGTGTAGCGCTCGATGAGAGCGCCGACGGCCGAGGAGAGGCACGGGGCCAGGCCTCCGGCGGTGAGGAGGGCAACGCGACGGACGGTCATCGATCGGTCCTTCTGGGCAGGGGTTTCGTCTCTCCAAGGCTAAAGTACCCGAATCGCTAGGGTCTGCCGCATGACCTTCTCGATCGTGGCCCGCTCGGCGGACGGGCAGTCCTGGGGCGTGGCCGTCGCCTCCAAGTTCCTCGCAGTGGGGTCGGCGGTCCCGGCCGCCGTCGCCGAGGTCGGCGCGATCGCCACCCAGGCCGACGCCAACGTCGCCTACAAGGGCCAGGCGCTCGCCCACCTCGACGACGGCGCCACCGCGTCGGTCGCCCTCCAGCGGCTGCTGGAGGAGGACGAGGGCCGCGCCCACCGGCAGGTCGGCATCGTCGACGTCGAGGGCGGCGCGGCCAGCCACACCGGGCACGCGTGCCTGGACTGGGCGGGCAGCGTGACCGGCGACGGCTACGCGATCCAGGGCAACATCCTGACCGGCCCCGAGGTGGTCGAGGCGATGGAGGCCGCCTGGCTGGCCGCTCCCGAGGACGCCTCGCTGGCCCGCCGACTGCTGGCGGCGCTGGCCGCCGGCGACGCGGCCGGCGGCGACTCCCGCGGCCGCCAGTCCGCGGCGCTGCTCGTGGTCGAGGAGGGCGCGGGGTACGGCGGGCTGGACGACATCGCCGTCGACCTGCGCGTCGACGACGCCGCGTCGTCGGGGGGCTCGCCGATCGGCGAGCTGACCCGCCTGCTCGAGCTCAGCGAGCTCTACCTGACCGCCTCCACCGAGGACGAGAGGCTGCCGGTCACCCCGGAGCTCGCGGCCGAGCTCGAGGACCTCGCGCAGGCCGCCGGCGCCCGCGACTTCCAGGCCTGGGTCGGGACCGAGAACTACGAGATGCGGGTCGCACCCGACGGCTCGTGGATCGACGAGAGGGTGCTGGAGATCATCCGGGGCACGCGAGGCCGGTCGGCATGAGTGTGCTCGCGATCGACGCCGGGACGACGGGCATCACCGCGGTCGTCGTCGAGCAGGACGGCTCGATCGCGGCCAAGGGCTACCAGGAGTTCGCCCAGCACTTCCCCCAGCCCGGCTGGGTCGAGCACGCGCCGGAGGAGATCTGGCAGGCGACGCTCGAGGCGACCCGCGAGGTCCTGAGGACGTACGACGCCGCCGAGCTCGAGGCCGTCGGGATCACCAACCAGCGCGAGACCGTCCTGCTCTGGGACCGCGAGACCCTCGGTGCCCCGCGGCGCGCGATCGTGTGGCAGGACCGGCGCACCGCCGACCTGTGCACGCGGCTGCGCGAGGACGGCCACGAGGAGCGGGTCAGCGAGCTGACCGGGCTCCGGCTCGACCCGTACTTCTCCGCCACCAAGCTGATGTGGCTGCGCGAGCAGGAGCCGCACACGTGGGCCCTGGTCGAGTCCGGCCGCTACGCCGTCGGCACCGTCGACTCCTACCTGATCGCCCGGATGACCCGCGGCACCTACCACGTCACCGACGTCTCCAACGCGAGCCGCACGCTGCTCATGGACCTCTCGACCGGCGCCTGGTCCGACGAGCTGTGCGGGCTGTTCGGGGTGCCGCAGGACGCGCTCCCGGAGATCGGGCCGAACTGGGGCCAGATCGCGACCACCGACCCGAAGACCTTCCTGGACCTGTCGCTGCCGATCGCCGGCGTCGCGGGCGACCAGCAGTCCGCGCTGTTCGGGCAGACCTGCTTCGACGAGGGCGACTCCAAGTGCACCTACGGCACCGGGTCGTTCGTGCTCACCAACACCGGGACGGAGATCCAGCGCTCGGACGCCGGCCTGCTCGCCACCGCGGCCTGGCGCTCCCCCGACGGCGCGCTCACCTACGCCAGCGAGGGCGCGATCTTCGTGACCGGCGCCGCGGTGCAGTGGCTGCGCGACGGCCTCCAGATCGTCGGCTCGGCGGCGGAGACACAGGCGATCGCGAGCACGGTGAGCGACACCCAGGGCGTCGTGTTCGTCCCGGCACTGGCCGGCATGGGCGCTCCGCACTGGGACCCGCACGCGCGGGGCCTGATCATCGGCATCACCCGCGGCACGACCCGGGCCCACCTCGTGCGGGCGACGCTCGAGGCCATCGCCTTCGAGGTGCGTGACGTGCTGGAGACGATGCCGTCGCTGTCGTCCCTCCGCGTGGACGGCGGCGCGTCGGCCAACGACCTGCTCTGCCAGCTCCAGGCCGACCAGCTCGGCGTACCCGTCGAGCGGCCGGAGGTCGTGGAGACCACCGCTCTCGGCGCGGCGTTCCTGGCCGGGCTCGGTGCGGGCGTGTGGTCCTCGACCGACGACCTCCGCGACACGTGGAACCTGGACCGCCGGTTCGAGCCGTCCGGCGACCGGAGCGCGGCCGACGCCGCCCACGCGAAGTGGCGCGACGCGGTCGAGCGCGCCAAGAGCTGGGCCTAGCCCGGCTCCTATCGGAGCTTCTCCAGCCCGGCCGCCGCGGCGTCGCGGGCCCGCTGCGCCTCCGCGAGCGCGTCGGCCGCCTCGTCGCGGGCGTCCTCGGCCTCGGACAGGTCGTCGTCGACCTCCTCGGCCGCGGACTCGAGCTCCGCGATCCTCGAGCGGAGCTCGTCGATCTCCGCCTGGAGCTGCAGACCGCGCGCCTCGAGCTCGTCGTACGCCGCCTTCGCCTCGTCGTGCGCCGCGGTGGCCTCGGCGAGGTCGGACTCGGCCGCCGCCAGCAGCTCCTCCGCCGCCCGGACCGCCTTCTCGTCGGCGTCGGGGTCGGGCACGACGTGCAGCTCGGGGCGGCCGGGCTTCGCGGCCTCGCGCGGGGTGGCGGCGAAGCCGAGCGCCTCGGGCAGCGCCACCGCCGCCGCCAGGTCGTCGGGGTCGGCGGGCTCCAGTCCGGTCGTGGCGAGCGGGGCGACCAGCAGCCCGCTGCGCACCGCCCGGGCGCAGGCGGGGTCGACCATCGCGGCGGTCAGCGTCGCCTCGACCTGGTCGGCGACCGCGTCGGTGACCTTGGTGCCCTCCTCGCGGGCGGTACGCCGGGCCTGCGTGGTCACGGCCGCCGTCAGCTGCCGGCGCTGCCTGGTGAGTGCCCGCAGCTCCTCGCCGGACATGCTCTCCTGCGCCGCGCGCAGCGCCTCCCCGACGGCGAGGACCTGCTCGACCTGCTCGGTGTCGCGGCGCACGAGCAGGTTGACGACCCAGGCCGCGAGCGACGGCTTCTTCAGCGCCTTGACCGGCTTCGCGAGGTCGGTGCCCTTGAGCTCCTTGGCCTTCGCGTCGCGCGCCGGGGTGAACTCGGCCAGGGACAGGCCGTAGAGCTCGTCGGCGATGCTCAGGAGATCGGTCATCGGCGCCACTCCTCGTGTGCTGCCCACATCCTCTCGTGCAGCGCCCGCAGCCCGCTCTCGTCGACGTCCTCGAGCGCGACGCCGGCGTCGGCGATCGCGTCCCGCCAGGCGTCGTACGCCGCCAGCTCGGTCTCGACGGACCCGCCCGCGCCCACCTCGGTGCGCAGGCAGCCGCGGATCGTGGTGGTGCCGCCGGCGTGCCGGCGCTGCACGACGAGGATCCGCGCGAAGGCCCCGCTGCCGGGCGCGGAGACCTCGGCGTGCGACGCCAGGACCGCGACTGGGTCGTGACGGAACGACCAGCCGTCGGGGCGCACCTCGTCGATCACGTAGGTGAACCCGCCCTGCACGTGCTTCCCCGGGACCAGCGGCAGCGGGTCGCGGAAGCCGTCGCCGAGCCCGACGTCGGCCCACCACTCGCCGCCGGGGTTCTCCGGCGACGGCAGGCCGGCGACGTGCAGGACGAGGTGGTTGAAGAACGTCCCGTCACGGTCGTCCTCGGCCGTCCACACGTGCCCGTGGCGCCGGGTCACGACGAAGCCGAGCTCGCGCAGCACCAGCTCCAGGGCGCCGTTCTGGTGGAAGCAGGAGCCCGCCCGGCCCAGCTCGCCCACGCGCTCCAGGGAGGCGGTGCCGTCGACCGACGGCGGCGTGCCGAGCACGATGCCGAGGTTCTCGTACGGCACCCGGTCCAGGTGCCTCCGGTGGACCTGGAACAGCACGTCGAGCGTCGGCGGGGGCGTGTCCTCGATCCCCAGACGGCGGAGGTACGCCGAGGTGGCGCTCACGCACCCGGCCGCACGTAGCGGCCGCGCCGGTGCACGAGCGGCTCGTCGTCGTCCCCGACCGAGACCTCCTCGATCCGCAGCGTGAGCAGCGACGACCAGCCGACCTCGACGGCGCTCTCCAGCACCGTCCCCGCCCACGTCGTGGCGTCGCTCAGCCGCGGCCCCCACGCGGTGTCCTCGAACGCGCCCGTGCGGAAGGGGCCGCCCGGCGCCGGGGCCGTGCCCGCGAACGCGTCGGCCAGGTCGCGGTGGGACCAGGACAGCAGCTGCACGACCGCGCGGCCGGTCCGGGCAACCGCCTCGGCCAGGTCGCTGTCCGGGTCGACGAGCGCGAGCACGCGGGCGGGCTGCCCGTTGGCGACCATCAGCGAGCTGACCGTGAGGCCGGCGCCCTCGCTCGTCAGCAGCGCCACCGTGCCGGTGAGGCGACCGCGGAGCCGGCGTACGGGATCGGGGTCGGGGTCGGCGAACGGGTGGCTCGAGTGGATCGTCAAGAGGCGAGCTTGTCGGTCTCGGGACCGTCGTTCTTCTCGGCCTTCGAGAGCTCCTTGGCCCGGGTGGCGTACATGTCGACGTACTCCTGGCCGGAGAGCCGCATGATCTCGTACATGATCTCGTCGGTGATCGACCGCAGGATGTAGCGGTCGTTCTCGAGACCCTCGTAGCGGCTGAAGTCCAGCGGCTTGCCGAAGCGGACGACCGGCCGGGTGAAGCGGCCGAAGGTCTTGCCCGGGGGCGCCACGACGTCGGTGCCGACGACCGCGACCGGGATGACCGGGACCTTCGACTCCAGCGCGAGCCGGGCGACGCCGACCTTGCCGCGGTACAGCTTGCCGTCGTGCGAGCGGGTGCCCTCGGGGTAGATGCCGAAGAGCTCGCCCTCGGCGAGCAGCCGCTTCGCGGAGATGATCGCGCCCTCGGACGCGTCGCCGCCGGAGCGGTCGATCGGCACCTGGCCCGAGCCCTTGAAGAAGGTCTTCTGGAGCCAACCCTTGAGGCCGGTGCCGGTGAAGTACTCGGCCTTGGCCACGAACGTCACGCGGCGGGGCAGCGTGAGCGGCATGAACAGCCAGTCGGCGTACGACAGGTGGTTGCTGGCGAGGATGGCCGGTCCCTCCAGGGGGACGTGCTCGGCGCCCGAGACCCGCGGACGGAAGACGAGCTTCAACCACGGCCCGAGCGCGATCCACTTCAGGAACCAATAGAACACGGACGCACTCTAGTCCGGTGGTGCAGAATCCGCGCATGACGATCCACCACCTCGCCTCGCCGCTCTCGGTCGCCGCCCGGCCGGAGCTCACCGGAGGCCGCCAGGTGGGCGTGCTGCTCAGCCACGGGTTCACCGGCCAGCCCGCCTCGATGAAGCCGTGGGGCGAGGCGCTGGCGGCGAGGGGGTACGCCGTCGAGGTGCCCCGCCTGCCCGGCCACGGCACGACGTGGCAGGAGATGAACGGGACGACGTGGAAGGACTGGTACGCCGAGGTCACGGCGTCCTTCGACAAGCTGGTCGCCGAGAACGACGCGGTCGTGGTCTGCGGGCTGTCGATGGGCGGCGCGCTCGTGCTGCGGCTGGCGGCCGACCGGGCGGACGAGGTCGCCGGCGTGGTGGTCGTGAACCCCGCCGTCGCCACCAAGCGGCTCGACGTGAAGCTGCTGCCGGTGCTCAAGCACCTCGTCAAGGCGTTCCCCGGCATCGCCAACGACATCAAGAAGGAGGGCGGGGAGGAGCACGGCTACACCAAGACGCCCCTGAAGGCCGCCCACTCGATGATGCAGGCCTGGCCGCTGCTGATCGCCGACCTGACCAAGGTGACCGCGCCGCTGCTCTACCTGCGCTCGACCGAGGACCACGTCGTCGACGAGGCCTCCCAGCCGATCATCACCGGCGGGGTGTCGTCGACCGACGTCACCGTCGTACCCCTCGAGAACAGCTACCACGTGGCCACGCTCGACCACGACGCGGAGAAGATCGTGGAGGAGTCGGCGGCGTTCATCGCCCGCGTGACGTCGGTGGGCTGACCGTTCCGGAGATACGCTCGTTGTCGTGAAGCCGGACGACGACGCGGACGACCGCGCCTGGCGCTCGATCGTCGAGAACTACGGCGACCGCGCCGAGCTCGACGACCCGCCCCCGTCTCCGCCGCCTCCCCCGTCGGCGTCGGGCTCGGACGCCCCGTTCGGAGGCCGGTTCGGCGATCCGCGCGCCTTCCACGCCGACGAGCCGGCCGCCCGCTCCGTCGAGCCCGAGGAGGAGGGCTTCGTCCCGCCCGAGCCTCCCCCGCTGCCCGTCGTCGCTCCCGACCGCGGCCTGGCCTGGCTCGGCGTGCTGGGCTCCCCTCTGGTGCTGCTCGCGGCGCTGATCTTCGGCATCGCGATCCCCACCTGGCTGGGCTACCTGCTCGTCATGGGCTTCGTCGGCGGGTTCCTCTATCTGGTGCTCAAGATGCCCCGCGAGCCACGCGACCCCTGGGACGACGGCGCGCAGGTCTAGGTCCACCGCCCGGCTTGGCTAAGGTGCGAGCGTGAGCGCCAACGAGACCGTCGAGATCACCGGCCACCTCATGGACCACGGGATCCTCTCGCGGGTCCTGGACGACATCCGGGAGTACGGCGGGGACTACGCCATCGACCGCTTCGACGTGGGCCGGGAGACCGACGACCCGTCGCACGCGGTCATCACGGTGATCGCCGAGGACGACGAGTCGCTGCAGCGCATGCTCATGCGCCTGCAGACCCGTGGCGTGAACCAGGTCGACCCGGGCGAGGCGTCGGTCGCCGAGGCCGACCGCGACGGCGTGTTCCCCGACAGCTTCTACTCCACGACGAACCTCGACACCCGGGTCCGCGTCGACGGGACCTGGCTCACGGTCGAGAACCCGGAGATGGACTGCGGCCTGGTCCTCGAGCGCAGCGCCGACGGGAGGCCGAGCCGGGTGTACACGCTGCCGATGTCCGACGTCCGCACCGGGATGCTCGTCGTCACCGGCGCGTCCGGCATCCGGGTGACCGTGCCCGCGCCGGACCGCAGCGCCGAGGCGTTCGGCTTCATGGAGTCCGAGGTGTCCTCGGAGAAGCCGCAGGCGGTGCTGGTGCGCCAGGTCGCGGACGGCATGCGGGAGGCCAAGGCCGCGGGCAAGAAGGTCCTCTGGGTCGGCGGACCGGGCGTGGTCCACACCGGCGCCGCGCCGGCGCTCGTCGCGATGGTGAACGCCGGCTTCGTCGACGTCCTCTTCGCCGGCAACGCACTGGCGACCCACGACATCGAGGCCTCGCTCTACGGCACCAGTCTGGGCATCGACCTGGCCATGGGCCGCGGCGTCGAGCACGGCCACGAGCACCACATCCGCGCGTTGAACACCATCCGCAAGGAGGGCTCGATCAAGGCCGCGGTCGACAGCGGCGTGCTCACCGGCGGGATCATGCACGCGCTGGTCACCCAGGGCAAGGAGTTCGTCCTGGTCGGCTCGGTGCGCGACGACGGCCCGCTGCCGGACGTCTACACCGACGTCATCGAGGGTCAGCGCGCGATGCGCGCCGGGCTCAAGGACGTCGGCTTCTGCCTGATGGTCGCGACCATGCTGCACTCGGTGGCGACCGGCAACATCCTGCCGGCGTCGATCCCGCTCGTGTGCGTCGACATCAACCCGGCGACGGTCACCAAGCTCGCGGACCGCGGCTCGTCCCAGGCCCGCGGCATCGTCACCGACGTAGGGCTGTTCCTCGAGCAGCTTGCAGTCGAGCTCGTGCCCGAGTACCGGCGTTCCTGAAGGTCTGCCGGGCCAGGTACGCCGCCCCGACGGCTCCGGCCTCGGGGCCGAGCGCCGCACGCACCAGCGGCGGCACCGTGCGGTGGGCGGCGCCCACCAGCGACTGGCGCAGGGCCGCCCGCGCGGGCTCGAGGAGCAGGTCGCCGGCGATCGAGGGACCGCCCCCGACGACGACGATCTCGGGGTCGAAGGCCGCGACCAGGTTGGCCGTGCCGACCCCCAGCCAGGTGCCCACCTCGTGGAAGGCGGCGCGCGCCACCTCGTCGCCCGCCTCGGCCGCCTCGGTGACCGCCGGACCGCTCAGGTGCGCGCGGCCGCCGTGCTCGCGGACGTAGCGGGTCAGCGCGTTGCCGGAGCAGTACTGCTCCCAGCAGCCGGTCCCTCCGCACTCGCAGTCGCGGCCGCCGGGCACGACCTGCATGTGGCCGAACTCCCCCGCCATGCCGTTGTAGCCGCGGTGCACGGCGCCGTCGAGCACGACCGCGCCGCCGATGCCGGTCCCGAGCGTGATGACCAGCGCGTCCTCGGCGTCGCCCACGGCGCCGTACACGACCTCGGCGCGCGCCGCGCAGTTCGCGTCGTTGTCGAGCACGACCGGCGCGCTCCACCGCTCGGCCAGGCGCGCCCGGACGCCCTCGTCGCGCCAGGGCAGGTGCGGCGCGAACCGCACCCGCTCCCCCTGCGCGTCCACGAACCCCGCCGCCGCGATGCCGATCGCCGAGGGTCGACGGACGCCGGCGATCTCCTGGACCGCCTCGGTCAGCGCGTCCTCGACCAGCCGGGGCTCCACCCGGCGCCCGGGCGTCTCCCGGCGAGCCGTGCGCAGCACGCGGCCGGTGGACGACACGGCCGCGGCGAGCACCTTGGTACCGCCGATGTCGACGCCGATGAAGAGAGCCACGGGGAGTATTCGACCAGATGCGCACCGATGGATCAGGCAAGCGCCCGACACGACGCCGCCCGCGCCCCGGGGCGCGGGCTGCGGGGCCGCCCGGATTGGCCGCCGACGGGCAGCAAAGCGGGAACGGCGGGCTCGAGCCGGCGTTGACTCCCGGCTTGCGGGAGCACTCCCGGCTTGCGGGAGCGCGCCTCGACACCACCCCGGCTTGTGGAGCAACCGTGACCTTTTCGTGACCCAGATCCCTGTGGAATGAGGGGTTCTGAGCATCATCAGTGTCGGCGGTCAGTGCTTGGCTGAACCCATGACAGCGATCGCCACACCCCGCCACCGGGTCAGTGTCGCGACCGCGCACGTCCACGCCGAGCTCGACACCGTCGCCGACGCCTCGGTGTGGTCGATGGACGCCGCCGAGACCGCCGCCACCCTGGTCGCCCTCGAGCGCGCCGAGGCCCGGATCGTGGAGCTCAAGGCCCGCGTCGCGGCGCACGCCGACGACCTCCACGTGGGCTGCGAGGTCGGCGCCTCCAGCGCCGCGAACTGGCTGGCGCACCAGTCCCAGGCCACCCGGGCCGAGGCCCACGCCACGGTCCGGCTCGGCCACGCCTTGGAGCAGCACCGGCTGACCCGGTCCGCGCTGGCCGCGGGGGAGGTGCTGGCCGAGCAGGCCCGGGTGATCCTGCGGTGGGTCGATCGGCTCCCCGACGAGGTGGACCCCGAGACCCGTGAGCGGGCGGAGGCGCACCTGGTGGAGCAGGCGCGGCACCACGACGCCAAGGCGCTGAACCGGCTCGGCAAGCACCTGTACGAGGTGGTCGCGCCCGAGGAGGCCGACGCGCGTGAGGCCGCCGTGTTGGCCAGGGAGGAGGCCGCCGCGGCGAAGGCGACCCGGCTGTCGATGTGGGACGACGGGGAGGGCCGCACCCACGGCACCTTCACCATCCCCACTCTGGCCGGGGCGGCGCTGCGCAAGGCGCTGACCGCGCTCGCGGCGCCCAAGCACCGCGCGGCCACCGAAGGCCCCGGCCCGGAACGGCGCCCCACCCCCGAAGCACTGGGGCAGGCGTTCCGCGAGCTCATCGAGCGCTACCCGGTCGACCGGCTCCCCAAGACCGGCGGGACCAACGCCACCGTCGTGGTCACCATGGAGCTGGACACGCTCACCGGGCGGCTGGAGAAGGCCGGGGTCCTGGACACCGGCGAGCGCATCTCACCCGCGCTGGCCCGCCGGCTGGCCTGCGAGGCCGGGGTCATCCCCGTCGTCCTCGGCGGCGCCTCCCAACCCCTCGACGTCGGCCGCAGACGCCGCCTGTTCACCGAGGCCCAGCGGGTCGCGATGTTGACCCGCGACCGCGGCTGTGCCGCCGAGGGCTGCGACCACACCACCGGCCTCCACGCCCACCACAAGACCCGCTGGACCGACGGCGGCACCACCGACCTCGACAACGCCATCTCCCTGTGCCACTGGCACCACAACCGCGCCCACGACACCAACTACCAGACCACCTACCACCCCAACGGGAACGTCAGCTTCCACCGGCGGACGTGAGGCCAGACCCCGGCATCGTTGCAGTGCCCGATTTCCCCAAGTTGGGGCTGACTCGGCGACGGCCGTGGTGCCTACGGTGAGAGCCCGCGCAGATGGGCAAGGCCATGCCTCGACCTCGGACCGTCCTTGCGACCCTCCTCCTGACCGCGCTTCTCGCCGTGGTGCCGTCGGCGGCGCAGGCGACGCACTCGCTCGCGGCGACGACCGCCGGCGGGGCCCCGACCTGCGCCGGCCGGACCGCGACCATCGTGGGGACGACCGGGGCGGACCGGATCGAGGGCACGCCCGAGGACGACGTGATCGTGGCGGGCGGCGGCCGCGACATCGTCTTCGGCAAGGGCGGCGACGACGTCGTCTGCGGGAACCGGGGGGACGACGTCCTCGACGGCGGCGACGGCGACGACGAGCTCCTCGGTGCCGCCGGAGACGACTTCGCCACCGGGGTCGACGGCGACGACGAGATCCGCGGTGGCCGGGGCCGCGACGTCCTGAACTTCGGGGACGAGGAGGACGGCAACGACTTCGTGGCGGGCGGCGACGGGGACGACGACCTGCACGCGGGGGTCGGGCGCGACCGGCTCTTCGGGAACGACGGTGACGACAGCCTCCGGGAGGGCGAGGTCGATGCACCGCTCGTCGACCTGTTCTCGGGTGGACCAGGCGTCGACGACTGCGTTGCCGGGACCGAGGACCTGGTGCGCCACTGCGAGGGTCCGGCAGCACTCGTCGGGTTCCGGCTCGAGGAGGCCGGAGCGTCGGTGCTGGTGACCTTCTCGCTGAGGTGCCCGCCGCAGGGGCCGGACACCGCGACCTACTTCTCCCTGACGCTGTCCCAGGGGGCGCCCGATGCCGCGGACCACGTCGAGGGATCGGGCGGCATCCTGGCTCCGCCGTCCCCCATCGTGTGTGACGACACCCGTCGCTCGTACACGTTCAACATCCGGCCCGGGGAGGCCTACGCCGGACGACTGTTCCGGACCGGCGCCGCCGTCGCGGAGTGGACCGTGATCACCTGCACCCTCGTCGCCCCGGACACGACCGAGTGCACCGGCACCGAGCTCCGGCGCGAGGACGTGGTCATCAGGCGTTGAGACGCACCGTCAGCGCCGCGACAGGTCCGCCGCGCCGATCAGCCCGGCGCGGTTGCCCAGGGTGGCCTTGCGGATCTCCGGGATCGGGCGGAACCCGCGCCCGACGAGCTGACCGGCGAAGGCCGTGCGCATCGGCTCGAGGAGCAGGCCCTCGGCCTCGCTGACGCCACCCCCGACCACGACGACCTCGGGGTCGAGGATCTCGGTGAGCGACGCGACGCCCTCGCCGAGCCAGCGGCCGAGCTCGGCCAGCTGCTGGGTCGCGCCGGCGTCGCCGTCGCGGGCCGCCTCGGTGATCAGCGGGCCCGTGATCTTCGTCAGGTCGCCGTCGGCGCGCCGCAGCATGCCCTGCGCGATCTGCGCGCCGCTGAGCGCGAGGGCCCGGGCCTCCCGCACGAGCGCCGAGCCGGAGGCGTACTGCTCGAAGCAGCCGTGCTTGCCGCAGCCGCAGAGGATGCCGTTCGGTACGACGCGCATGTGGCCGATCTCGGCGCCGACGCCGTTCGCACCTCGGTAGACCTCGCCGTCGAGCACCAGCCCGCCGCCGACGCCCGTGCCGACGGTGACGAGCAGCAGGTCCTCGGCGTCGTACGCCGCGCCGTACCGGAACTCGCCCCACGCGGCGGCGTTCGCGTCGTTCTCGATCACGACCGGCAGGTCGACGCGCTTCTCGAGCTCGCCCTTGAGGTCCTCGTTGCGCCACGCGACGTTCGGCGCGAACAGCACGACGGCGCGCGCCTTGTCGACGTAGCCCGCCGCCCCCACTCCGACCGTCGCGATGTCGTGCCGCGAGCGCAGCTCGGTGACCAGGCCGGCGATGGCCCCCTCGATCGCCTCGGCGTCGGTCGCGGGCGACTCGACGCGCAGCTCCTCGAGGATCTGACCGTCCTCGTCCACCACGCCGCCGGCGATCTTGGTCCCGCCGACGTCGATGCCGCAGGCCAGGCTCATGAGTCTCCCTCCTCAGGCCAGTCGTCCCCGGGCCAGTCACCGTCGTCCAGGTCGATGTGCTGGACGCGCTCCGGACGCCCAGTCTGCCCGGCAGCCGCGCCGTACATCAGCCGGGCCGCGGCGTTGAGGAACGTCGTCGCGGCGGTCGCCAGCTGGGTCTTGACCTCCGGGCTCAGCTCGCGCACCGCGTGCACGGTGCGGCAGACCGGGCAGAACGTGCACTCCGCCGCGCCGGTCGCCAGGTGTTCGTCGATCTCTCCGGCCGCGTCCTTGGCCCAGTCCGACAGCGCACCGAGGAGCTTGACCGCCTCCTCCGCGACCGTCCCGACGTCCGGTTCCTCTCGGTCCCCGCTCATGTCACCTTCCAGCCTCGTCCACGGGGTCCTCGACGAACCGCACCTGCAGTTCCCCCTGATCCACCCGGGCACCGGCCACGCGGAAGCGCGACAGCCCGGACGGCAGCGTGAGCAGCCGACGATACGCTCCCACGGTCACGACCAGATCGTCGCCATTGCGCGCCAGATCGACGTCGGTGCGCGACACCAGCGGCAGCGCGAGCCGCAGCACCGCCCCGTCGGAGGTACGCCGCACGCGGAACGGGCCGCGGCCCCTGGTCGTGGCGAGCGGGTCGGTGCCGGCGTACACCTCGCGCGCCAGCTCGGTGACGGCCTCGACCCCGACCGGCTCGCGGGGGCGGTACTTCGAGCGCCAGACCGGCAGCCCGGCGAAGGACTCCCCGACCCGCTCCAGCACCTCGTCCTGCGCGACGACCCAGCCGGCGCGCCAGTCGTCGGCACCCTCGGTCGGGAAGACCCGGTTGGCGACCACGCCGTCGACGCGGTAGCCGAACAGCGAGAGCGTCGTGTACGAGCGGCGGGCCTCGGCGAGCACGACGTTCTCGGGCGTCAGCACCAGCCGGACGCTGGCGTCGTCACCGCTGAGCAGCTCCCGGACCTCCATCAGCTCGGCGTGCAGCCGCTCGACCGCGTCGAAGACGGTGTCGCCGGGCATCGGGACGCCGGCGGCCCGGCTGAGCACCGGCCGCAGCGCCTTGACCACGCGACGCTCGACCGGGAGGACGCGGTGCATGTACCACCCCAGCGCCTCGGGCAGCGCGAGCAGCCGCAGCGTCTCGGCGGTCGGTGCGCAGTCGACGACGATGACGTCCCACTGGCCCGAGAGCGCGTGCAGCCGCAGCTCGAGCAGCGCCAGCACCTCCTCGGCGCCGGGGATCACCGTCAGCTCCTCGGCCGCGACCGGGTCCACACCGGCGACGTCGAGCACGGAGAGCAGGTAGCGCTGGATGTCGGCCCACGACTGCTCGAACCGCAGCTGGGCGTCCACCTGCTGCACGTACAGCTTCGGCGCCACCTCGGTCGGCTCGGCGCCGATCTCGCCGGCGTCGCAGCCGAACGCGTCGGCCAGCGAGTGCGCGGCGTCGGTCGACAGCACGAGCGTGCGGCGTCCCTCGGCTGCGGCCAACGCGGCGGTCCCGGCCGCGACGGTCGACTTGCCGACCCCGCCCTTGCCGGTGAAGAGCAGGATCCTCAGAGCGACTCGACCCGCTTCTTCAGGCCCTTGAGCGCGGTGTCGATCAGGATCTTCTCCCCCTTGCGCTTCAGCATGCCGATCAGCGGGATCGACACGTCGAGGGAGAGCCGGTAGGTCACCTCGGTCGAGCCGTTGCCGAGGTCACGCAGCACGTAGGCGCCGTCGAGCGCGCGCAGCATCTTGCCCTCGACCAGGGTCCAGGTCACCTCGTCGTACCCGTCCCACTCGTAGGCGAGCGTGTACTCGTCCTTGATCGGGCTCACGTCGAGCGAGAAGAACACCTGCTCGGCCCAGCCGCCGGGCTCGCCCTTGACGACCTCCGCCACCTGGACGCCCTTGGCCCACTCCGGGTAGGCCGGGAAGTCGCCGATGACGCCCATGATGTCCTCGGGAACTGCGTCGATGACGATCGACGACTCGGTCTGCTCGGCCATCGGGTCCCCTCACGGTGAGTCGGGTGGCGGGTCGGCTCGGGGCTGCGAGCGTACCGGATCGCCCGGGGTCGTCCGCACGCGGTGAGTCACGCGGTACCGTCGGCCCGTGCGTGAGTTCTCGACCCCGTTGACGACCGACATCCCGTCCACCGGGAACCTCACCGACGACGTCGTGGCCAACGCCCGCGAGGCGGCCGACGCCATCGCGTTCAGCCGCCGGGGAGACGAGGGCTGGGAGGACGTCAGCAACGCCGACTTCCTCGCCGAGGTGAGCGCGGTCGCCAAGGGTCTGATCGCGGCCGGCGTCGAGGTGGGCGACCGGGTCGGCCTGATCTCCAAGACCCGCTACGAGTGGACGCTGATCGACTACGCGATCTGGTTCGCCGGCGCGGTGACCGTGCCGATCTACGAGACCTCCTCGGCCGAGCAGATCGCCTGGATCCTCGAGGACTCCGGCGCCCGCGCCGTCGTCGCCGAGGGCCCCGACCACCTCGCGCGCATCTCCGAGGTCCGGTCCGGCCTCGAGGACCTCAACCACGTCTGGTCGATCGGCGGCAACGCCGTCGGCACGCTCACCAGCCTGGGCGCCGACATCTCCGACGAGGAGCTCGAGAAGCGGCGTACGTCGGCGACGCCGCTCGACCTCGCGACGCTGATCTACACCTCCGGCACCACGGGGCGCCCCAAGGGCTGCATGCTGACCCACGGCAACTTCATGTTCGAGCTGGGGGTCGCGGTCGACGAGCTCGAACGGCTCTTCCAGGAGGAGGACGGCTCGACGCTGCTCTTCCTGCCGCTGGCCCACGTCTTCGCCCGGATCATCCAGATCGGCTGCGTGAAGTCACGCACCCGGATGGGCCACACCGCCGACATCAAGCAGCTGCTGCCCGACCTGGCCGAGTTCCGGCCGACGTTCATCCTCGCGGTGCCCCGGGTGTTCGAGAAGGTCTTCAACACCGCGTCGCAGCGGGCGACCGCCGACGGCCGCGGCAAGATCTTCGACGCCGCGGCCGAGACCGCGATCGCCCACTCGCGCGGGTTGGAGCGCGGCAAGGTGCCGCTGCCGGTGCGCGCCAAGCACGCGGTGTTCGACCGGCTCGTCTACGGCAAACTGCGCAGCGCGCTCGGCGGCAACTGCGTCTACGCAGTCTCCGGCGGCGCTCCGCTGGGCGAGCGCCTCGGCCACTTCTACCGCGGCATCGGCCTGGTCGTGCTCGAGGGCTACGGCCTCACCGAGACGACGGCCGCCCTCACCGCGAACCGTCCCGACGCGATCAAGGTCGGCACGGTGGGGCAGCCGCTGCCCGGCACGGCGGTCCGGGTCGCCGACGACGGGGAGCTGCTCTTCCGCGGCGGCCAGGTCTTCGCCGGCTACTGGCGCAACGAGGAGGCGACCGCCGAGGCGCTCGAGCGCGACGGCTGGTTCCACACCGGCGACCTCGGCGAGGTCGACAACGAGGGCTTCGTCCGGATCACCGGCCGCAAGAAGGAGATCATCGTGACGGCCGGCGGCAAGAACGTCGCTCCGGCGGTCCTCGAGGACCGCGTCCGCGCCTCGCTCCTGGTCGACCAGTGCATGGTCGTCGGCGACGGGCGGCCGTTCATCGGCGCGCTGGTCACGATCGACCGCGAGTCGTTCCCGCTGTGGGCCGAGCAGCACGGCAAGACCGGCACGGTCGCCGACCTCGTCGAGGACCCCGACCTCCTGGCCACCGTGCAGGAGGCCGTCGACGAGGCCAACAAGGCCGTCTCGAAGGCCGAGTCGATCCGGAGGTTCACCGTGCTTCCCGGCGAGTGGACCGAGGAGGGCGGCCAGCTCACCCCGAGCCTGAAGCTCAAGCGCAACGTCGTGATGCGGGAGCTGCGGGACGAGGTCGACGCACTCTACGTCTGACGACGCCCTGAAACCGGGGCGTCTACCCTGCTGAACCGGTTTTTATTCCAACTCTCAAGTAGTGGTCTGCTCCGGTCGATGCAGATGACGTCTCGACTGTTCCGTGGAGAAGTGCGCGGCCCTACAGTCAGGATGCTCCGGATACACGGGGGTGAGGGTCCGGAAATCGGGAAAGGGTGTCCGGGGATGGGGCGACGGAGGGTGCTCATCCTGGGAGCAGCGCTGGTCGCTGCGCTCGGGGTGGCGTTGGTTGTTGTGTACGCACGCGGCGCCGACGAGCGCGCGGACGCGCGGTTCGGCGGTGTGGAGGTCCTGGTCGCGGCCGAGCGGCTGTCTCCCGGCGAGACCGCGGCGGCGGCCGAGGCGGCCGGCAAGATCAGGACGGCGACGGTCGCGCGCGACAGCGTGCTCAACGGCGCGGTCACCACGGTGGACGACCTGGGCAAGCAGGTGGTCCTCGTGCCGATCTACCCGGGCGAGCAGCTCATGGCCCGGAAGTTCGGCGCCGCGGGTGACGCGCAGGCGACGCTCCCGATCCCGCCGGGGAAGATGGCGGTCTCGGTGAACCTCACCGACGCCGCGCGGGTCTCCGGCTTCCTCCAGCCGGGCAGCGAGGTCGCGGTGTTCCTCAACGGCACCGCGCAGGACACCCAGCAGCCGTTCACCCGGCTGCTGCTCCCCCGCGTGACCGTCCTGGGCGTCGGCTCGACGGCGCCGGTGTCGCAGGCCGAGGGCGAGGAGGGCGAGGCAGCTCCCGAGGAGCTCGCGCCGACGCTGCTGACGATCGCGGTCGATCAGGGCGACGCGCAGAAGGTGCTCTACGCGTCCTCGAACGGCGAGCTCGCCTTCGCCCTCCTGAACGGCAACAGCGAGATCGCGCCCGAACCCGGCGTGACCTCCGACAACCTCTTCGAGTGAGCTGACATGCCTGTCGTCGTCGATCCCGATCCGACCGCAGTCGCGGAGCTCCTGTCCGCCATGCCCGACGGCGCCCACGGCGTCGACTCGACCGAGCGGCTCGCGGCCTGGCTGGGCGAGCACACCGAGGAGTACCTCGTGCTGCTCGGACCGAACCTCGACCTCGAGAGGGCACTGGCCGTCAGCGAGGGCCTGCGCACCGGCCGGCCGACCGTCAGCGTCGTCCTCGCCCGGGGCGTCATCGACGCCGGGCTGCTCGCCCGGGCGATGAAGGCCGGCGCTCGCGACGTGGTGCCCCACTACGACCTCGACGCCGTCGCGGCGGCGGCCAACCGGGCCCACCAGCTGCACGTCGCGCTCCGGGGCCCGACGGTCTCCGCGCAGCGCGGCACGGTGATCACGGTCTTCTCCCCCAAGGGCGGCGTCGGCAAGACCACGATGGCCGTGAACCTCGCGCTGGCGCTGGCCGACCGGGGCGCGCGCCGCGTGTGCCTGGTCGACCTCGACCTGGCCTTCGGCGACGTCGCGATCACGCTCCAGCTGTTCCCGTCGCACACGATCGAGTACGCCGTGGGGTCGGAGGACGCGCTCGACCCCGCCATGCTCGACACGCTGCTGACGCGCCATCAGGACTCGCTGATGGTCCTGGCGGCGCCGAGCCAGCCCGACGTGCGCGAGCGCATCACGCCGGCGCTGGTCGGGCGGCTGCTGACCACGCTCCGGGAGAGCTTCGACCACGTGGTCATCGACACCGCTCCCGCCTTCGACGAGCCGACCCTGGCTGCGCTGGACGAGACCGACGAGTGCGTGGTGGTCGCGACCCTCGACGTACCCACGCTGAAGAACGTGCGGGTCGCGCTCGAGACGCTGGCGATGCTCGGCATCGCCGAGGGCCACCGCCACCTGCTGCTGAACCGCGCCGACGACGCCGTCGGGATCGGACCGGAGGAGGTCGAGTCGATCCTCGGCCTCTCGGTCGCCGCCCAGGTCGCCTCGTCGATGGACATCGCCGCCGCCACCAACTCCGGTACGCCCATCGTGGCGAGCAGGCCCGACCACCCCTCGAGCGTGGTGATCCGAGCGCTGGCCGCGCAGCTGGCGGGTGAGCGGGCGGAGAACCCGTCCGAGCAGGCTGCCGCACCGGCCCGACGCTTCCGGATCAGGCGGTGACGCGATGAGCCTCGCCGACCGGCTGGCGGCCGCGCGGGCGGACGCCGGACAGGAGTCCGTGGAGGCGACGCCGCTGACCCAGCGGATGTCGACCCTGGGCAAGCAGGACCGCATCGAGGAGGTCAAGGGCTCGGTGCACGCCGAGCTGCTCCAGGAGCTCGGGCCGAAGCTCTACGACGCCGACATGGACCACGATGAGCTCGCCGAGCGCGTGCACGCGGTGCTCGCCCAGGTCCTCGAGGCCCAGGAGAGGCCGCTCAGCCACAGTGACCGGGCCCAGGTGACCCAGGAGATCACCGACGACATCCTCGGCTACGGGCCGATCGAGCCGTTCCTGCGCGACCCCACCGTCTCCGAGGTCATGGTGAACGGCTCGCACCACATCTGGCTCGAGCGCAACGGCCGGTTGGAGCCGACGGCCGCGAGGTTCATCGACGAGTCACACCTGCGCCGCACCATCGACAAGATCGTGTCCCGGGTGGGACGGCGCATCGACGAGTCGAGCCCGATGGTCGACGCCCGGCTGCCGGACGGCAGCCGGGTCAACGCCGTCGTGCCTCCCCTGGCCGTCGACGGCTCGGCGCTGACCGTGCGCAAGTTCGCGCTGGACGCCCTCGGGCCCGACGACCTGGTCAGGAACGGCACGCTCTCCCCCGGCGCCCGCGAGTTCCTCGACGCCTGCGTCCGCGGCCGGCTGAACATCATCGTCTCGGGCAGCACCGGCGCCGGGAAGACCACGACGCTCAACGTGCTCTCGTCGTTCATCCCCGAGGACGAGCGGATCGTGACCATCGAGGACGCGGCCGAGCTCCAGCTCAAGCAGGAGCACGTGGTGCGGCTGGAGTCCCGGCCGCCGAACATCGAGGGCCGCGGCGAGATCTCGATCCGCGACCTGGTCCGCAACGCGCTCCGCATGCGCCCCGACCGGATCGTCGTCGGGGAGGTCCGCGACGCCTCCGCGCTCGACATGCTCCAGGCGATGAGCACCGGCCACGACGGCTCGATCTGCACCGTCCACTCCAACGGGCCGCGCGACACGCTCTCCCGGATCGAGACGATGGTGCTGATGGCCGGGATGGACCTGCCGGTGCGGGCGATCCGCGAGCAGATGGCGTCCGCGATCGACCTGGTCGTGCACCAGACCCGCTTCAAGGACGGATCGCGCCGGATCACCCACATCACCGAGGTCGAGCGGATGGAGGGTGACGTCGTCACGCTCCAGGACGTCTTCGTGCTCGACCAGCGTGGCGGCACGCTCGTGCCGTCGGGGCTCCGCCCGAAGCTGCTGGAGAAGCTCGCGTACGCCGACGTCGAGGTCGACCCGGCGACGTTCGCCACGGGGAGCCGCTGGTGAGCCCGCTCCTCGTCGTGGGCGCCGCGGCCGTCGGCCTCGGTGTCCTCGCCGTGCTGGTGCTGCTCGCCACCGCGTCCGGCCCGCGCGACCTCTCGCCCGCGGAGCGGGTCACGACCTACACCGGCCCCGCGGCCGCCATCGCCGCGACAGCCACCCACCGGCCCGGCGCGGTCACGCAGGCGACCGGAGCGGCCGAGCAGGTGCTCGGCAGCAACCGGGGGCTCGAGCGCCGGATCCAGCACCGGCTGGACGGCGCCGGCAGCCGCTTCACCCCGGCCGAGTGGCTGCTCGTGCACGTCGGGATCTTCGTGGTCGCCGCGCTGGTCGGGCTCCTCCTCGGAGGGGGCAGCATCGCGCTCGTCCTCGTGGCGGCGGTCCTCGGAGCGGTCGCGCCGTGGGCCTGGCTCGGCGTCCGTGCCGGGCGCCGACGCACGGCGTTCACCGCCACGATCCCCGACACGCTCCAGCTGATGTCCGGCTCACTGTCCGCGGGCCTCTCGCTCGCCCAGGCGGCGGAGGCGGTGACCCGGGAGGGCTCGGAGCCGGTCGCCGGCGAGTTCCGGCGAGCGCTGGTCGAGACGCGGCTCGGCGCACCCCTGGAGGACGCGCTGGAGGGCGTGGCCGAGCGCTTCGAGAGCGAGGACCTGCACTGGACCGTGATGGCGATCCGGATCCAGCGCGAGGTGGGCGGCAACCTCTCCGAGCTGCTCGACACCGTCGCCGCGACCATGCGCGAGCGTGAGTACGTCCGCCGCCAGGTGTCGGCACTGTCGGCCGAGGGACGGCTCTCCGCCTGGGTGCTCGGCGCCCTGCCGCCGCTGTTCCTCGTCTACCTGCTCACCGCGAACCGCGACTACGTCATGCCGCTGTTCGCGGAGCCGCGCGGGCTCGTCCTGCTCGTCGGCGGCGCGCTCTGGCTCGCCGTCGGCGCGTTCTGGATGAGCCGCCTGGTCAAGGTGGAGGTCTGATGGCCCTCCTGCTGGGTGCGGTCCTCGTCGCCGTCGCGGTCGGCCTGCTGGCGCTCGCGCTGCGCGAGGAGCCGGACACGCGCGGTGTCGCCCGTTCGCTCGCGCTCGTCGAGGCCTCGTCGTCGGCGCCCGAGCAGCTCCTGGAGCAGGCGCAACCGCCGTTCCGCGAGCGCGTGCTCGATCCCGCCCTGGAGTGGTGTCGCGGGCTCGGTCGGCGGCTGGCCGGACACGACGCCCCCGACCGGATCCGGCACCGGCTCGACCTCGCCGGCAACCCCGCCGGGTGGACGGTGGACCGCGTCCTCGCCTGGACCGTCCTGGGCGCCCTCGCGGGGGTGGGGGCCGGCGCGCTCGTCGGCCTGCTCCTCGGTGCGTCACTGCCCGTCCTGCTGCTCCTGGCCGTCGGTGGAACCGCGCTCGGCTACTACGCGCCCGGCCTGGTCCTCTACCAGCGCGCCTACGACCGCGCCGAGCAGGTCGGCCGCGACCTCCCCGACGCCATCGACCTGCTCACGATCAGCGTCGAGGCCGGGCTGGGCTTCGACGCCGCCGTCCAGCAGGTCGCCCAGCACACCGAGGGCCCGCTCGCCGACGAGCTCGGCCGGGTGATCCGCGAGATGCAGCTCGGGGCCGGCCGCAGCAGCGCCCTGCGCGGCCTGGCCGACCGGTCGAACGTGCCCGAGCTCCGCGCGTTCGTCGGCGCCATGGTGCAGGCCGACCAGCTCGGCATCCCGATCGCCCAGGTGCTGCGGGTCCAGTCCTCGGAGATCCGGGTCAAGCGCCGGCAGCGGGCCGAGGAGCAGGCCCAGAAGGTGCCGGTGAAGATGACCGTGCCGCTGATCTTCTGCATCCTGCCCTGCCTGTTCGTCGTGGTTCTCGGCCCGGCCGCCCTCACGATCATGGACACCTTCTGATGGCCCGCCGGCACTGGCACTCGATCCGGCTCGCGGCCGCCACCCGGATCCTGGCGCTGCTGGCCCTGCTTCCGCTCGCCCTCTGGACCCAGGATCGTGCCGCCACGGCCGCTCTGCTGCTGATCGGGGCCGTCTGGGCACTCGGCGAGGGAGCCGACCTCCAAGGACTCCCGTCCTGGACCGTCACCGTCGTCGAGCCGCTCGCGGTCGGCGTCGTGTGCGGCGTGACCCTGCACACGTCGACCGCGGTCCTCGGGGCGCTTCTCGTCGGTCCGTTCACCGCCGGCCTCCGGCGCGCGCTCCCCGGTGCGGTGAGAGCGTTCTCGGTCGGCCTCGGCGCGACCCTGGTGACGGCCTGGCTGACCGGCGGCTTCCTCAGCGGCGCCGAGGCGCGCGTGATCGTGAGCATCTCGGTCGCCGGGCTCGGGCTCGGGTGCATCGCCACCTTCCTCCGCTCGGCGCTGCGCCGCACGCCCGACCCGCTGGCGCCCTACCACGACGCACAGGCGCTGATCCGCCAGCTGATCGACGTGTCCGACGACCTGACCTCGGGCCTGGACCCGGCGGCGCTCGGCGTCGGCCTGCTCGACGCCGTGCGCGACGAGCTGCCGGTGACCGCGCTGACGCTCTACGTCCCGGGCGGACGCGACATCACGCCGCTGGTCGGGCCGGGACCGTCCTACGAGCAGGCCCACGCGAGCTGGCTGACCCGCGAGCCGGTGGTGTCGGACTCCCGGTTCGCGTTCCCGCTGCTGTGGGGCGACATGGTGGTCGGGGTCGTGTCCGGCCGTCTCTCCGATCGCATCGACGCAGGCAGCATCGACCTGCACCGCCGGGTCCGCGAGCTGACCGAGCGCCTCAGGCCCGAGATCGTCCGCCTCGACACCGCGCTGCTCTTCGCCACCCTGCGCCACCGGGCCAGCACGGTCGAGCGGCGCCGGCTGGCCCGCGAGATGCACGACGGGCTGGCCCAGGACATCGCCTCGATCGGCTACCTCGTCGACGCGCTCGCCGCCACCCCGACCACCCCCGCCCAGGCGGCGAAGGTCGAGGCGGTGCGCCGGCGGATCAGCACGGTCGTGGCGGAGGTACGCCGCTCGGTCGTCACGCTGCGGACCGGCGTCGGCGAGGCCCCGAGCCTCGGTGCCGCACTCGCCGACGTCGCGCGATCGTTGACCGAGACCTCGGGCGTCCTCGTCAACGTGGCCCTCGAGGAGCGCGAGACCCGGCTGCGGCCCGAGGTCGAGTCGGAGCTGTTCCGGATCGCGCAGCAGGCGATGACCAACGCCGCGTGCCACGCCGACGCAGGAACCATCGACGTCCACTGCCGGGTCCGTCCCCCGCACGCGGTGATCACCGTGAGCGACGACGGCTGCGGGCTGCGGCCCGCTCGACCCGACAGCCAGGGCCTCGACATCATGCGCGAGCGGGCCGCCCTGATCGGCGCTCGCCTCGACATCGAGCCGCGGCGGCCGCACGGCACCACCGTGACGGTCGGGCTCGATCCGCTCCCTGCCGCCCAGGCACCGCCCAGTCCGGAGACCGCCACCGCATGACCACCACCGTGCTGCTCGTGGACGACCACGAGCTGATCCGCAACGGCCTCGCGGCCGTGCTCGACCTCGAGCCCGACCTCGACGTCGTCGGCACCGCCGACGGCGTCGGCACCGCCCTCGCGGCGGTCGACGAGCTCCGCCCCGACGTCGTGATCGCCGACCTCCAGCTGCCCGACGGGACCGGTCTCGACATCGTCCGCAGCATCCGACGCACCGACGACCGGATCGGGCTGGTCGTGCTGACGATGCACTCCGGTGACGAGCAGATCCTGGCCGCGATGGAGGCCGGCGCCTCCGGCTTCGTCGGCAAGGACGCCCCCGCCCAGGAGGTCGTGCGCACCGCACGCCACGCCGCGGTGTCCCCACGGTCGTTCGTCGGCAGCGGGCTAGCCCAGGCCGTCGTCCGCCGCGCACGTGCCGGCCAGGGGCGGCTCTCCGACCGCGAGCACGACGTCCTCCTCCTGCTGGCCGACGGCCTCGGGACGGCCGCGATCGCGGACAAGCTGTTCATGAGCGAGTCGACCGCGAAGTCCCACATCGGGCACATCTACCAGAAGCTCGGCGCGGCCAACCGCGCCCAGGCACTGGTCACCGCGATGCGCACCGGGCTGCTCAGCTCGGTCCGCCCGCAGGCCTGATCCCGCCCCGTCCGCGGGTCCCCCCGGACCCGTGGTACCGCCGTGCCGGTCATCGTGCCCGATCGAGCATCGCTCCCTAGTCATAACTGACTAGCGAGACGGGTATGTACGGCCGGTTTGGTCAGGCCGCCTGGGCGGCACTATCTCCTCGTGGGGTGAGGGCCCCATGTAGGTGGGAGGGAGAGAAGAACCCCATGCTCGATTTCTTCAAGAACCTGGTCGCGATGCGTCGGGACCGCAACGAGGCCGGTGCCTCGGCCGTGGAGTACGGCCTGCTGATCGGCGGCATCGCTGCCCTGATCGTGGTCCTCGTGTTCGCGCTGGGAAGCAACATCACCAACCTGTTCGAGGACACGTGCACGAAGATCAGCGCCGGCAGCGCGACGGACACCGCGAACTCGACCTGCTGAGGCCACCAGTGGCCACGGACCCGAATCCCCCGGGGTCCGTGGCCACTGGTCATTTCCGGGTCATTCCTTCGCCAGCTGACGGGCGATCGCGATCCGCGTCAGGCTGCTCGGGTGTGATCCGAACCAGAGCTGCGACGGCGCGGGCGGCGTGGGGTCGGCGAGCGAGCGGATGACGAGCTGGCGCTGCACGGCCTCGAACGCTCCCGGGTCGGCCGTGACCTCCAGGGCGTCGACGTCGGCGCGGGTCTCGATCTGGCGGCTGATGCCGTTCTGGACCGGCGCCGCCAGCAGCGAACCGATCGCCACCAGCGCGAGGACGAGCGGCACGACCTCCGGATCGCGCATCCGGGTGCTCCGCGAGAGCCCGACCAGCAGCGCCAGCAGCCCGACCCCGAAGACCGCCCCCGCAGCGCCGAGCAGCGAGCCGGTCAGCACGTCGTCGTGCCGGGCGTGGGCGAGCTCGTGGGCGACCACCGACAGCGTCTGGTCCTGCGGCACGTCGTCGACGAGGTTGTCGTAGAGCACGACCCGCCGGGTGCCGCCGAAGCCGGAGACGTAGGCGTTCAGCGTGGTCGTGCGGCGCGACGCGTCGGCGACGAGCACGTCGTCGACCGGGACGCCCTCCCGGTCGGCGAGCTCGAGCACCGCCGAGCGCAGCTCCCCGTCGGGCAGGGAGTGGAAGTCGTTGAACAGCGGCTCGACGACGACCGGGTAGACGAACGACCCGGCCAGCACGAGCACGCCGAGCACGCCGCCCGCGACCGCGGGCCAGGCCCGGGGCCAGCGCCGCGCGCAGCCGACGAGGACGACGAGCAGCAGCGAGGTGGCCACCAGCGTGACGCCGTAGCTCGTCGCGACGTCGGCGGCGAACGCGGCCCAGGCCTGCGTGCTCAGCCCGTTCTCGAGCGCGTGCCGGCGCAGCATCACCGAGAACGGCAGCGTCGCGAGCCGGCCGACCAGCTCGACGGCGGCGACCGCGAGCACCGCCCGCACCCACCACCGGCCGGGCAGCCGCCCGACCAGCCGCCGGCCCCAGCGGCTGAAGCCCAGCACGCACGCGACCACCAGCGACACCGCAAGGGCGCTCCAGCTCCACAGCCGGGCGAAGCGGGCGTAGTCCTCGCCCCGGGCGATCTCCGCGGGCGTGAAGACCGAAGACGCGCGCGCGGGGTCCGGCGTGCCGCCCGGCACGGGGCTCCAGGGCACCAGCCACAGGGCAAGCACGACGAACGCGACTCCCCCGACCGCCATCGTCGTGAGTGCGACCCGGCGGTCGACAGGTGGGGCGCTCACCCGGCCAAGTCTCGCAGGAGGTCCCGCCACTGCTCGGTGAGGTCCCGGACCGACAGCCCGAACTCCGACGCCAGCGCCCGGGCCACCGGGGTGCCGTCGCTCACGGCGTCGTAGAACCGCACCAGCCGGTCCTCGCCGCCGTCCTCTGCGAGCAGCCGGGCCGCGAGCCAGGCGCTCTCGTACGTCGCGCCGAGGTCGGCCGTGCGGGTGCCGAACTCGGCCTCCCCCGGCAGCGCCCCCGGCGGGCCGTCGCGGCGCACCTCGGCGATGATCTGGGACGCGGAGCGCTCGAGGGGGAGCCCCACGTCCCGCAGGGCGACGTAGTCGGCGAACCCCTCGAGCAGCCACAGGGGCACGCTGCTGGTGAAGGCGTCCGTGGCGACGTGGGTCGCCTCGTGGCTCATCACGACCTGCGCCCCGGTGTCCGCGAGCCCGCGGTACACGTCGGGGTTCACGAAGACGTGCACGGGCGAGTCGGGCCCGAGCTGCCCGTCGACCGAGGTCGTCACGGCGGCGATCTGGTCGTAGGTGCCCGCGTCCGCGTCGAGCACCCGGTCGAGGTCCTCGACCGAGGCCGGCACCTCCACGACCAGGCCGTCCTTCCACGCGGGCAGCACCGCGCGCACGACGGGGACCGCGGCGTCCGCTCGGTCGGCGTACGCGTCGGCCTCGGCGTCGCTGCCGTCGACCAGCACCAGGCTGTCCGCCGACCGGCGCACCTCCAGCGGGCCGGAGAGCCAGAGCGGGGACACCCGGTCGCCCCCGCCGAAGCCCGTGATCGCGACGCGGTCGTCCTCGTCCGCGAGGCCCACGGTCACCTCGGCGTACGCCGGGGCGGGATCGAAGCCGCCGAACCGCCAGGTGGCGTCGGCGAAGCCGTCGGTGCCCTCGGCGTCGACGAAGCGCAGCGTGAAGTCCTCGACCCCGGCGGCCTCGGCGTTCGCGACGACGCCCGCGAGCCGGTCGGCCGCATCGTCGTCACCGGCGGGCGCGAGGGCCCGGGCCGCCTCCTCGTCGCCGTCGGCGACGGCCTCCTCGAGATCCTGGAGCGCCGCCGCCGCGAGCGACGGCGGGATCTCGGTGCTGGTGGGAGCGGGCGGGGCCGGCGCGACGTACGGGTCGTCGTCGACGACCGCCCACGCGACCAGCCCGACCGCCACGAGCAGGCACAGCGAAAGACCGGCCACCCACCAGAGGGGGCGACCGGTCTTCGCGCGGCTGGTCTCGGTCAAGGTCAGCCTGGGCGGACCGCTCCGGAGTACGGCATCGAGGACACGCTCGAGACGGCGACGCCGGTGCCGGGGTTCGCGGCGTGGACGATCATGCCGTTGCCGATGTAGATGCCGACGTGGCTGATCGGGCTGTAGTAGAAGACCAGGTCGCCCGGCTGGAGGTCGCCCATCGCGATGTGCGGACCGGAGCCGTACTGGGCGCTGGAGGAGTGCGGGAGGCCGACGCCGGCCTGGGCCCAGGCCATCATCGTGAGGCCGGAGCAGTCGAACGCGTCCGGGCCGGCGGCCCCGTAGACGTAGGCGTCGCCGACCTGCGCCAGCGCGTACTGGACCGCAGCGGCGGCCCGCCCGGAGACCGGGACGTCGGACGGGAGGCGGACGGTGCCGCGCGAGAGCATCTCCTCGCGCTCCTCCTCCTTGAGCCGGTCGAGGAGCGCCTCGGCCTCGGCGAGGTTGTCGTCGACGACCTTCTTCTCGGCGGCGAGCTTCTCCTCGATCTCGGCGACCTGGGCCGCGCGCTTCGCGGTGGCGTCGCTGCGGATGTCGAGGGACTTCAGCTCGGTGGCGTAGTCCTCGAAGAGCTGGTCCTGCATGTCGTGGAAGGCCGACATCGTCGACAGCGTCGACAGGAACCTCTGGGGGTCGTCGGAGATGACGACCTGGCCGACCGCGTCCATGGTCTGGCCCTCGTACTGGCGCACCACCGCGTCCTGGACCTGCTCGCGGACGGCGTCGAGACGCTCGCCCTGGCGACCCTGGTCGGCCTCGAGGAGGTTGAGGTCGCGCTGCAGCGAGACCAGCTCCAGCTTGGCGTCGTTGTAGCGCTCCTGGGCCTGCTCGGCCTCGTGGTAGAGCTTGTCCACGCGGGCCTGGACGTCATCGATGTCCGGCTCGGCGTTGGCGGTCGAGGGCAGGAAGCCCACGGTGGCGATCATGGCCCCCACGGACAGCAGGGTGATGAGTCGCTTGCGGCCGTTCAGCACGGGTGGCGCTCTCCTCGTTACGTCGTACGCCTACCGGGTGAGCTGACGGGTTCGGGCACGACATTTGCCCTACCTCCGACCTGCGGAGGATTCACCCCGGTGGTGACCCCGTCGTGGCGGCCACCGGTTGGTTCCCCGGCTCCGGGACCGGCGGGCCGGCCCTGGACTCAGCGCGGTGGCCGTGTGGACCCGAGTGATCCACGGTCACGGCCACCTGAGTGCCACACGTTAACGGGGGCCGGAGGGCCTCGCCAAACTTTCAACCGATGTCGTGGCGAGTTTCTCCGCAGGTTGTGCGTTCGCTGTCACACGAGTCACATGAGTCACAGGAGAACCAGCCTCAGGCGGACTCCACGTGCGGGCCGTCGACGGGCTGGACCAGCCGCAGCGGCGGCACCAGCCCGCCCTGGGCGAGGACGTCGAGCGCGCGGGCGCCGTCGTCGTCGAGGCTGAGCTCGGGAGGTGGGCCCAGCAGCACCGTCACCACGCAGTCGTGGCAGTGGAGACCCCGCACCGTGCAGGTGTCACAGTCGATTCTCGTCGTCATGGCGACCACGGTGCCAGCGACCACCGACACTGGGCCGGTCGGCCCACGCGCTCAGCGGGTCAGCAGGTCCAGGAGGGCCTCGGGCGGCACCACGCGGGCCCCGTCGCGGGTCACGTCGCGGGCGACCGCCTGGTCGGCGGTGACGACCACGACCACCCGGCCCTCGGGCTCGACGGCCACGAGGTCGCGGATCACGTCGTCGGCGATCACGCCGCGGGGACTGAACAGCACCCGGACGCCGCGGGGCGCGTTGACCGGCGGACGATGGTCGGTGTCGGCGGCGTCGAAGACGACGGTGGTCTCGGCGCCGGTCCGGGCGACCAGCGGCGCCAGCGAGCCCATCAGCCGGATGCGCTGGGCCTCCAGCGGCGAGGTGGGCCACGCGGCCTTGCTGACGTTGTAGCCGTCGACGAGCAGCCGGGCACGCGGCATCGCGAGGTACTGCTCCAGCGCCGCCTGGCTCGGCACCCGCTGCCCGGCCGCGGCCACGTCGGCCTCGACGCGGTCGCCGGGCGCGCCGGTCACCTGCGGCAGCGCGAGCTCGCGGCGCAGGCCGCTGGCGGCGTCGATGACGGTCTCCAGCAGGATCCGGGCGCGCAGCGTCGCCTCGTCGCGCTCGCTGCGGGCCTCGCGGCGGCCCTCGCGGACCTGACCCTCGAGCTGCTCGACCTGGCCGCGCAGGCGCTTGTTCTCCCGCTCCAGCGCGGCGGTGCGCTCGCCGGCCGTGCGCTCGGCGGCCGCGGCCTCCTCGACGGCGGCCCGGGCCTCCTTCTCGGCGGTCCGGGTCTCGCCGAGCTTGCGCCGCAACTGGGCGTTCTCGGCCTTGACCTCGTCCAGCTGCGCCTTGTGCGCGGCCCGCAGCTCCCGCACCGACTGCTCGGCGTCGGCCAGGCGCGCCCGCAGCCGCTCCAGCTCGCGGTCCGACCGGTCCACGGCCGGCTCGGCCCGCTCGCCGACGCGGCGCACGGCGTCGGCGAAGCCCGCCTCCCAGTCCTCGGGCCGGGTCAGCCAGCCGAACGCGGCCGCGACGGCGGGGTCGGTCGTGTCGGGCGCGGGACGGGCCGCGACCTGGATGCCGACGCGCTCGCGCAGCTCCTCGTCGGACAGCGCCTCGGCGATGGCGGTCGCGCCGAGGCGGGCCCGCCGTGAGGGGGCGAACCCGGCCACTCGGCGTACGGCGGGCGGCAGCCGGGGTACGTCGGGCAGCACGTCGGCCGCGAGGCCGACGATGCGGGAGCGGACCGGCTCGGGGAGCTCGGCCAGGCCGGGGATGAAGGGAGCCATGCCGCCTCCTCTCTGCCGCTCGGTCGAGGCGCGCTGCCCGGGGTGCGCCGAGCGTAGCCCGCGCGTCGTCCCGGGGAATGTCGGCGGCTCGATCTAGCGTCCAGCACGTGAGCAGCAGTACCCAGCGATCGATCCAGCGTGCGACCTCCCGGTGGGAGTCGCAACGCACTTTCGACGAGCTGGGCCGGCCCCTGCGCGACATCACCTTCTGCGTCGTCGACCTCGAGACCACCGGCGGATCGGCCGAGGGCGGCGCGATGATCACCGAGATCGGCGCGGTGAAGGTCCGCGGCGGCGAGGTGCTCGGCGAGTTCCAGACGCTGGTCAACCCGCACACCGAGATCCCCGCGTTCATCGCCGTGCTCACGGGCATCACCAACTCGATGGTCTCCACGGCGCCGTCGATCGAGTCCGCGCTCCCGGCGTTCCTGGAGTTCGCGACCGGCACCGTGCTCGTCGCCCACAACGCGCCGTTCGACGTCGGCTTCCTCAAGCACTTCGCCGAGCGGCAGGGCCGGCCGTGGCCGCGGTTCGAGGTGCTCGACACCGCGAGGCTCGCCCGCCGCGTCATCACCCGCGACGACGCGCCCAACTGCAAGCTCTCCTCGCTGGCCAAGGCCTTCGGCTCCCCCGTCACGCCCAACCACCGCGCGCTCGAGGACGCCCGCGCCACCGTGCACGTGCTCCACGGGATGATGGAGCGGCTCGGCGGGCTCGGGGTGCAGACCCTCGAGGAGCTCCAGACCTTCTCCTCGCGGGTCTCGACCGCTCAGCGCAAGAAGCGGCACCTCGCCGAGGGGCTTCCCCACGCACCGGGCGTCTACCTGTTCCGCGACGAGCGCGCCCGCGTCCTCTACATCGGCACCTCGCGCGACCTGCGCACCCGCGTCCGCTCCTACTTCACCGCCTCCGAGACCCGCTCCCGGATGGGCGAGATGGTCGGCATCGCCAGCCGGGTCGACGGCATCGAGTGCGCGACCGCCCTGGAGGCCGAGGTGCGCGAGCTGCGGCTGATCGCCGAGCACAAGCCGCGCTACAACCGCCGCTCCCGCAACCCCTCGAAGGTCCACTTCCTCAAGCTCACCCGCGAGCCGTGGCCGCGGCTCTCGCTGGTGCGCCGGGTGCTCGCCGACGACGCCGACTACCTCGGGCCGTTCTCCTCGAAGAAGACGGCCGAGAAGTGCCTGGCCGCCCTCCACGACACGTTCCCCGTGCGCCAGTGCTCCGGCAAGCTGCCGAAGGGGCCGTCCCGCACGCCCTGCGTCCTGGCCGAGATGGGCCGGTGCCTCTCGCCGTGCGACGGCAGCGTCGACGACACGACGTACGCCGCCGTGGTGCGCCAGCTGCGCGACTCGCTGCTGCGCCGCCCCGACGAGGTGGTCGAGGCGATCAACGAGCGGATGGCCGCGCTGGCCGCCGACGAGCGGTTCGAGGAGGCCGGTCTCCACCGCGACCGGCTCTCGGCGTTCGTGCGGGCGGCCGCCCGCACGCAGCGGCTGTCCGCGCTGACCCGCTGTCCCGAGGTGGTCGCGGCGCGACGGGAGGACGACGGCCGGTGGGCCGTCCACGTGGTCCGCTACGGCCGGCTCGCCGCCGCCGGCGTGATCCCGCCGGGCGCCGACGCGCACTCCTACGTTGCCACGCTGCGGCTCTCGGCCGAGACCGTCTCCCCCGCGCCCGGCCCGACCCCCGCGGCCACCGCGGAGGAGACCGAGAAGGTGCTGCGCTGGCTGGAGTCCCCCGGCATCCGCCTGGTCGACGTCGACGGCGAGTGGACCTGCCCGGTCGCCGGCGCGACCCGCCACCTCGCCGTCCACGACGCGGTCAACCAGTCCCGGCTCTCGCTGGTGCCGTTCGCCGACCGTCGCGGGCTCTCCACGGTCCACCAGCCCACGCGGTAGCCGCTTCCATTAGGTTGGCGGGCATGATCACCGCCATCGTCTTCGTCAAGGCCGACGTCGCGCAGATCCCCGAGGTCGCCGAGCAGATCGCGGCGCTCGACGGGGTGAGCGAGGTCTACTCCGTGACCGGCCAGATCGACCTGATCGCGCTGGTCCGCGTCCGCGACCACGACGACGTCGCCGCGGTGGTGGCCGACCGGCTCAACAAGGTGCCCGGCGTGCACGCGACCGAGACCCACATCGCGTTCCGCACCTACTCCCGCCACGACCTCGAGTCGGCGTTCTCCCTCGGCCTCGACTGATATCCCCGATGTCCTGGCTCGACGCGGTCGGCTGGGCCGGCAGCGCGCTGCTGGTCTTCTCGCTGCTCCAGGCCCGGGTGCTGCGGTTCCGGGTGCTCAACACCATCGCGTGCACGGTGCTGGTGTTCTTCAACGCGATGATCGGCGTGTGGCCGATGGTCGCGATGAACATCGTGCTGGCGGCCATCAACGTGTTCTTCATCGTCCGGCTGCTGCGCGAGCGGCACGACGTCGACGCCTTCGGACTTCACCGAACCGCGCCCCGACGAGGGCGCGTTCATCGTGATCAAGGGCGACGAGACCGTCGGCGTGGTCGTGCTGGTCCGCGAGGACGGGGACACCGCCCGCATCCTGCTGGACTACGTGACGCCGAAGTACCGCGACCTCACCCCGGGCGAGTTCGTCTGGCGCCGCAGCGGCCTGCTCGAAGACCTCGGCTTCCGCCGCGTGCTGACGCCTCCGAACATGGTCAGCGCCTACTACGACAAGGTGGGCTTCCGGCGCGGCGGCTCCGGCGACACCGGCTACGTGCTCGAGGTCTAGCCGGTCCTACCCGGAGCTCGCCGCGACCCAGCGGTCCAGCGTCGCCCTCGCCGCGCCGGAGTCGATCGCCGCGCGCGCCCGCACCAGTCCGGCGGCCAGCGCCTCGTCCGGGTCGGCGGCCGGCGACTCGTGCACGGCCAGCGCGGCGGCCGCGTTCAGCAGCACCGCGTCGCGCACCGCGCCCTGCTCGCCGTCCAGGAGGCGGCGTACGACGTCGGCGTTGTGGGCCGCGTCGCCGCCGCGGAGCGCCTCGGTGGTGCCGCGCGGGATGTCGTGGGCGGCCGGGTCGATCGTGGCCTCGGTGACCTCACCGCCGTGGACCCGCCACAGCCGCGAGGTGGTCGTGGTGGTGAGCTCGTCGAGGCCGTCGTCGCCGCGGAAGACCCACGCGTCGACGCCCCGGCGGGCGAACACGCCGGCCATCACCGGCGCCATCCGGGCGTCCGCGCAGCCGATCGCCT
The DNA here is from genome assembly GCF_054653575.1 of Nocardioides pyridinolyticus. Lineage (NCBI taxonomy): Bacteria > Bacillati > Actinomycetota > Actinomycetes > Propionibacteriales > Nocardioidaceae > Nocardioides > Nocardioides pyridinolyticus. Next base: position 153,018 of record NZ_BAAIFY010000005.1, read on the forward strand.
GCGCGGCGGCGTGGGCGGGGTTGGTGAGCGGGCCCAGGACGTTGAACGTGGTGCCGACGCCCAGCTCGCGGCGGGGTACGGCGGCGTGCCGCATCGCCGGGTGGAACGCGGCCGCGAAGCAGAACGTGATGCCGGCCTCCTCGGCGACCTGCGCGACCCGGTCGGGTGGCAGGTCGAGCCGGATGCCGAGCTTCTCGAGCACGTCGGCGGAGCCGGACTTCGAGGACGCCGACCGGTTGCCGTGCTTGACCACGCGCGCGCCGGCACCGGCCGCGACGATCGCCGACATCGTGGAGATGTTGACCGACATCGACCGGTCACCGCCGGTGCCGACGACGTCGAGCAGCCGGCCCGGGACCGACAGCGGCGTCGCCACGGCGTACATGGACTCGACCAGGCCGCTGACCTCGTCGATGGTCTCGCCCTTGGCGCGCAGGGCGACCGCGAAGCCGGCGATCTGCGACGCAGTCGCCTCACCCGAGAGGATCTCGCCCATCGCCCACGCGGTCTGCTCCGCGCTGAGGTCGGTGCCCGCGACCAGCGCGGACAGGACCTCGGACCAGCCAGTCCCCGGAGAGCCGGTCACGTGCTGGCAGGGACGCGGGACTTGAGCAGCGAGACGACCGACTCGGCGAGCCGGATCGGGTCCAGCGGGTGCGGGACGGCGGCCTCGGCGCGCGACCAGGTCGCCAGCCAGGCGTCCTGCGGCCGGCCCGTGAGCACGAGCACCGGCGGGCAGTCGTAGATCTCGTCCTTGAGCTGCTTGGCGATGCCCAGGCCGCCGGCCGGGACCGCCTCGCCGTCGAGGATGGCCAGGTCGATGCCGCCGGCGTCCATGTTCTGGATCACCACGGGCTCGGTCGCCACCTCGACGTACTCCAGCTCGGGCAGGTCCGGGTGCGGCCGTCGGCCGAGCGCCAGGATGACCTGCTGCCGGGTGTTGACGTCGTCGCTGTAGACGAGCACCTTCAGGGTGGTCGAGTCGCTCACGCTCGCGATGCTACTAGTCGCCGGCCCTAGTCGTCGTTCTCGGCCGTGCGGGATGCCGCGGCGTCGCGCGCCTCGAGCAGGTCGAGCCGTCGGTCCTCGCGCTCGGCCTCCTTCATCGACTGCCGCACCCACTGCACGAACAGCACCCCGAAGAGGATCAGCGCGATGATGTCGCCCGAGCCCCAGAGGATGCCGCCGGCGAGGTGCTGGTCGTCGGCCGGCGCGGGCAGCCACGCGCCCATCGGGCCGTCGTGCAGCGACTCGTAGTGGCCGCCGCCCAGCAGCTCCTCCTGGCCCATGATCGTGACGCCCAGGAAGGCGTGGAAGGGCAGCGTCAGCACGACCAGCAGCATCCGGAAGGGGTAGCTCACCTTTCCGGGTACCGGGTCCACGCCCACGATCGGCCAGAAGAACAGCGAGCCGACCAGGACCAGGTGGAGGTGCATGACCTCGTGGAGGTACGTCGAGTCGAGCGTCGCCGGGTACCAGCCCGAGAAGTAGAGGGCCCACGGCGAGACGACGTAGAGCAGGAAGGTCAGTGGCGGGAAGGACAGCACCTTCGCCGGCCAGGAGTGCAGCACGGCGAGGAGCCAGCGCCGCGGCGCGGGCGGGAGCGTGCGGAGCGCGAGCGTGACGGGCGCGCCCAGCGCCAGCGCCATCGGCACCAGCATCGAGAGGAACATGTGCTGGACCATGTGGACGCTGAGCAGGGTCAGGTCGTAGGTCGCCAGCCCCGAGGATGTCGCGAAGAAGAAGGCGCCCATCCCGACCCCGACGAACGCGATCGTCCGGCCGACCGGCCAGTGGTCGCCGCGGCGGTGGAGCGTCCACACTCCGAGCAGGTAGAGCCCCGCCGCCCAGACGGTGACGATGACGGAGGTCGGTTCGAAGGACCAGCCGGTGAAGACGGTGCCAAGCGTGAAACGGGGAAGGTCGAGCACGCTGTGAACTTTATGACGGCCAAACACAGGGGGTCGGGGTGCCCTCTCCCAGGGGCCACGACATAATGACGCACGTGGCGACTGCAACCGCGATTCCGGCCTCCCGACTGCACGGGCACCACGACCGACCGAGCATGGTCAGCGTCGGGACGATCATCTGGCTCTCCAGTGAGCTGATGTTCTTCGCGGCGCTGTTCGCGTCGTACTTCACGATCCGTGCGGTCAGCCCGGAGCTCTGGTCCCAGAACACCGAGCTGCTCAACGTCCCCTTCGCGACCGTGAACACCACGATCCTCGTGCTCTCCTCGCTCACCTGCCAGCTCGGCGTGTTCGCCGCGGAGCGCGGTCAGGTCGGCCGCACCGGTGGCGTGCTCAACGTCAAGGGCTGGGGCCTGCGCGAGTGGTTCATCCTCACGTACGTCATGGGCGCGATCTTCATCGCCGGTCAGGCGATCGAGTACGCCGAGCTCGTCAAGCACGGCGTCACGATCCAGGACTCGGCCTACGGCACGATGTTCTACCTCACCACCGGCTTCCACGGACTTCACGTGACCGGCGGTCTGATCGCCTTCCTGTTCGTCCTCGGCCGCACCTACGTGGCGCGCAAGTTCACCCACGAGCAGGCCGTGAGCGCGATCGTCGTCTCCTACTACTGGCACTTCGTCGACGTGGTGTGGATCGGCCTGTTCGCGACCATCTACCTCGTCAAGTAGCCCTGACCACCCGCACGACTGAACGCAAGGACCCGATGTGCGTCTCCTGAACCGCTCCGCAGGTCGCCTCTCCCGGCACCGCCGCGGCCCCCTCGCGGGCCTCGTCGTCCTCCTGCTGGGGCTGCTGCTCACCGGCGGCCTCTACACCGCCTTCGCTCCCGCCCAGGCCGGCGAGACGACCAGCGACACCGAGCAGGTCGCCAAGGGCCGCGAGCTCTTCCTCGTCGGCTGCGCCTTCTGCCACGGCCAGAACGGCGAGGGCGTCCGCACCGGTGAGAACCACCAGCTCGGCCCGTCGCTCGTGGGCGTCGGCGCCGCGGCGGTGGACTTCCAGGTCGGCACCGGCCGGATGCCGATGGCCCAGCCGGGCGCCCAGGTGCCCAGCAAGCCGGAGACCTATGACGACGAGGAGATCGCCGCGCTGGCGGCGTACGTCGCCTCGCTCGGCCCCGGTCCCGCCGTCCCCGACGAGAGCGACTACAGCATCGAGGGCCTCTCCGACGAGGAGCGCGAGGCGGCGATCGTGCGCGGTGGCCAGATCTTCCTGACCAACTGCACCGCCTGCCACAACTTCGAGGGCTCCGGCGGCGCCATGCCGCGCGGCGGCTACGCCCCGGAGATCACCGGTGTCGAGCCCAAGTACATCTACGAGGCGCTGCTGACCGGCCCGCAGAACATGCCGAACTTCAGCAACGGCAACCTCTCCCCCGAGGAGAAGCGCGACGTGATCGCCTACCTCGGCTCCCTCGAGGAGATGCCCAGCTACGGCGGCTTCGGTCTCGGTGGCCTCGGTCCCGTGCCCGAGGGCATGGTCGCCTGGCTCGGCGGCATCGGCCTCTGCGTCGGCGCGGCGGTCTGGATCGCCGCCCACACGACCCGTTCCAGCAAGAAGAAGGTGGACGCGTGAGTACGCCCATCGGTGACGGCCACGACGAGCCGTACGACGAGAACCTCCCCGAGCGGGACGATCTCTACGCCAACCCGGGGCTCCCCGAGCACCACTGGCGGCCGACCGACGTCGACCCGAAGGCGGAGAAGCGCGCCGAGCGCCAGGTCGCCACGCTGTTCGGCCTCTCCGCGATCTGCACCGTGCTGTTCGTCGTCTCGTACTTCACCGTCGAGAAGGACGACTCGGTCGGCGGCTACGGCGCCCAGAACCTCGCCCTCGGCCTGTCCCTGGCCGGTGCGCTGCTGTTCATCGGCATCGGCATCGTCCAGTGGGCCCGCAAGCTGATGGCGGACGTCGAGCTCGTCGAGTACCGCCACCCGGCGGCCTCCTCCGAGGAGGACCGCGCCGCCACGCTGGCCGCGCTCGGCGCCGGCCTCGAGGAGTCCGGCATCGGCCGCCGGCCGCTGGTGCGCAACTCGCTGCTCGGCGCCGTCGGCCTCGTCGGCGCGACCGCGATCGTGCCGCTGTGGGACCTCGGCCCGACCAACGCCAAGGTCATCAAGGACCAGCCCTACCCGGGCGCGGGCCTCGAGCACACCATCTGGGAGGAGGGCATGCGCGTCGTCCGCGACGTCGTCGGCACCCCGATCCGCCCCGGTGACCTCGAGATCGGCGACCTCGTGAACGCCGAGCCCGAGGGCCTGTTCAAGAGCCCGTGGGACGGCGAGCCGCTCGAGGGCCTGGCCCTCCAGGTCGGCAAGTCCAAGGGCGCGGTCATCCTGGTCAAGATGGAGCCGGAGAACATCACCCCCGGCGAGGGCCGGGAGAACTGGTCGGTCGACGGCATCCTCTGCTACTCGAAGATCTGCACCCACGTCGGCTGCCCGATCTCGCTGTACGAGCGCACCACCCACCACGTCCTCTGCCCCTGCCACCAGTCGACGTTCGACCTCGCGGACTCCGCGCGCGTCGTCTTCGGCCCGGCCGCGCGGCCGCTGCCCCAGCTGCCGCTGATGGTCGACGACGAGGGCTACCTCGTCGCGCAGAGCGACTTCACGGAACCGGTCGGACCGAGCTACTGGGAGCGTGGCTGACATGGACACCACCAAGGTCGCCAACACCAACGGCACCACGCCGGCGACCCCCTCGAAGCCGAGCCGGGCCGGGGCGGTCGCGACCTGGGCCGACGAGCGCCTGGGCATCGCCACCATGGCGAAGAAGAACCTCCGCAAGGTCTTCCCGGACCACTGGTCCTTCATGCTGGGCGAGATCGCCCTGTGGAGCTTCGTCGTCCTGCTGCTGACCGGCGTGTTCCTGACGCTCTGGTTCACGCCGAGCATGGGCGAGGTCCAGTACGACGGCAGCTACGAGCAGCTGCGCGGCATCCACATGTCCGAGGCGATGGCCACGACGCTGAACATCTCCTTCGACGTGCGCGGCGGCCTGCTCATGCGGCAGATGCACCACTGGGCCGCGATGCTGTTCGTCGCGTCGATGATGGTCCACCTGCTCCGCGTGTTCTTCACCGGCGCGTTCCGCAAGCCCCGCGAGCTCAACTGGGTCATCGGCTGCCTGCTGCTGCTCCTCGGCACGCTCGAGGGCTTCACCGGCTACTCCCTCCCCGACGACCTGCTCTCCGGCACGGGCGTCCGGGCCGCGGACGGCTTCATCAAGGCCTCCCCGGTCATCGGCACCTACATGTCGTTCTTGCTGTTCGGCGGCGAGTTCCCGGGGGAGTCGATCATCCCGCGCCTCTACACCATCCACGTCCTGCTGATCCCGGGCCTGCTGCTCGCGCTGATCGCGGCCCACATGCTGCTGCTCGTGTACCACAAGCACACCCAGTGGCCTGGTCCCGGCCGGACCGAGAAGAACGTCGTGGGCTACCCGATGCTCCCGGTGTACGCCGCCAAGGCCGGTGGCTTCTTCTTCATCGTCTTCGGCATCATCGCGGTGCTCGGCGCCCTGTTCACGCTGAACCCGGTGTGGAAGTACGGACCCTACGACCCGTCCAAGGTGACCGCGGGCTCCCAGCCCGACTGGTACATGGGCTGGCCCGACGGCGCGCTGCGCATCATGCCCGGACTCGAGACCCACATCTGGGGCGTCACGATCTCCTGGAACGTGATGCTGCCGATCCTGGTGCTCCCGATCGTGATGTTCCTGATCCTGATGCTGCTGCCGTTCATCGACAGCTGGATCACCGGGGACAAGCGCGAGCACCACCTGCTGGAGCGCCCGCGCAACGCGCCGACCCGCACCGCCCTGATGGTGGCGCTGATGACGATGTACGGCCTCTTCTGGGCGGCCGGCGGCAACGACATCATCGCGATCAAGCTGCACGCGTCGATCAACCAGATCACGTACTTCCTGCGGGCCGCGGTGATCATCGGTCCGGTGATCGCGTTCTTCATCACCCGGCGCTGGTGCATCTCCCTCCAGCGCAAGGACAACGAGACGCTCCTGCACGGCTACGAGACCGGCATCATCATGCGGTCCCCGGAGGGCGGCTACTCCGAGAAGCACCTGCCGCTCCCCCAGGCCCGGGCCTACACGCTCGCCGCCCGCGACCGTGACCCGGTCGAGGACGGCGAGGTGCGCCCGCCGGTCGACGCCAACGGCGTACCCGCTCCGCACACCGGCCGCCTGGCCGGCGTCCGCAACCGCCTCCGCACGCTCTACTACGCGGACAACGTGCAGAAGCCGACCGTCGCGGAGCTCGAGGCGGGCCACCACCACGCCGACCACGAGCACGAGCTCCAGTCCGGCATGGACGGCCACGCGGCCGACGGCCACCAGTTCGACGGCCACCACCTGGTCGAGGACGAGAGCCTCCGCGGGAAGCACTGAGCCGCACCGGCACAGCACCACGAAGGCCGCCCACTCCCCCGGGAGTCGGGCGGCCTTCGTGTATGCCGAGTCGGCGGGGATCAGGAGAGGGCGGAGCCCTTGGCGTACTCGGCGTAGGAGGCGTTCCAGTCGCCGTAGCCGTTGTCGAGGGTCATCGGCTTGTCGGTGCCGGTGTACTCGACGACGTCGCCGCGGCGGGTCATGGCGTAGAGCCAGCCGGCGTTCTCGGTGCTCATGCCGGTGCAGCCGTGGGAGACGTTGGCGTAGCCCTGGGAGCCGACCGACCACGGGGCGGCGTGGATGAACTCGCCGGAGTAGGTCAGCCGCATCGCCCACTGGACGTCGTCGATGTTGTAGGCGTCCGGGCCGGTGATGCCGACGGTCTCGGAGTTCATCGTCTTGGACTCGAACTTCTCGATGATCACCTTCACGCCGGAGCGGGTGGTGTACGCCGGCTGCTCGCCGGTCGTGATCGGGATCGTCCGCAACAGCTCGCCGTTGCTGAACACCTTCATCTGGTGCGTGACGGCGCTGACCTGGTAGACGTGCGCGTCGCCGACGTGGAAGTCGAGCTCGCGGCTCTCCTGGCCGTAGATGCCGTTGCCGGCGTCGACGCTGTTGACGTCGACGTCCACGTGGACGTCCGTGCCGGGCTTCCAGTAGGTCTTCGGGCGCCAGTGCGCCTCGGTGTCGCTCAGCCAGTGCCAGGTCCCGCGCTGCGCCGGCTTCGAGGTCACGGTCATGCGCTTCTCGAACGCCGCCTTGTCCTCCACCGGCAGGTCGAAGGTGACGATGACGGGCATGCCCACGCCGACGGTCTCGTCGTCCAGCGGCGCGACGGACGGGTAGGTCTGCTCGTCGAGCGTGAGGTCCTGGGTGGTGAAGCGGAGCGTGCGCCTGACCTGCGAGCCGTCCTCCCGCGAGGCGGTCGTGGTGACGGTGTACGCCGTACCCGGCTCGAACCCTCCGGCCGCCGTCCAGCCGGAGCCGTCGTCGGCGAGCTCGCCGCGCACGGGGCCGGCCTCGGAGGAGACCTCGACGGAGTCGATGGTGCCGCCCTGCGCGGTCAGCTCGAGCTCCTGGTCGACAGGGACGCCGTGTGCGCCGCGGTGCACGCTCGAGGCGAGCTCGAAGGCCGGCACGGTGGACGACGCGGACTCGTCCGGCTCGCCCGCGCTGACACCCGGGAGATCGTTGGACTGGCAGGCCGTCAGGGCGAGCGCACCGGCAGCCAGCAGGGCGGTGGCGCGCAGGCAGGAACGACGGTCGGACATGCTGAGGGCTCCCCGTGAAAGCGACTGGACGTGTCTCGTCCAGACTAACCGGGGAGCCTCAGCGCTCCCGAATCAGCAGCGGGTCAGCTGCGGGTCAGCAGTGGATCAGTGGGCGTGCTCGCCGCGGTAGTACTCGAAGATCCAGCCGATCAGCGCCATCGTGCCCAGCGCGACGCCGATGATGAAGAGCCACCAGGCGCCGATCGCCACGCCGTACACGCAGACCGAGAGGGTCAGCGCGCACCACAGCGGCCACCAGGAGTACGGCGGGAAGAAGCCCAGCTCGCCCGCGCCGTCGGCGATCTCGCCGTCCTTGCGGTCCTCGGGCCGGGGATCCATCCTCTTCGCGTGGAAGCCCAGGTACAGCGTGACCATGGCGGCGAGGAGCGTGGTCATCACCAGGGCGGACGTGCCCGTCCAGTCATAGGTGATGAGCCAGTACGCCGGGCTGACCAGCACGAAGAAGATCGTGCAGATCGCGAAGATCCAAGTCTCGGACTTCATCAGGCCTTGTCCTCCGGGTTCTCACCGCGGTCGCGCAGCAGCTGCTCGCGACCCTCCATGTCCGGCGCGTCGGCCGGGCCGCCCTCGCGTGCGGCTTCGTTCTCCTCGAGCTCGATCGCGGCCACCTCCGGGTGGTGCAGGTCGAACGCGGGCGACTCCGAGCGGATGCGCGGGATCGAGACGAAGTTGTGGCGCGGCGGCGGGCAGCTGGTCGCCCACTCCAGCGAGCGGCCCCAGCCCCACGGGTCGTCGGTGTTGACCAGCGGCGCCTTGCGCGACACGTACACGTTGTAGAGGAACGGCAGCGTCGAGGCACCCAGCAGGAACGCACCGACCGTCGACACCTGGTTCAGCGTGGTGAAGCCGTCGTCGGGCAGATAGTCGGCGTAGCGGCGCGGCATGCCCTCGACGCCCACCCAGTGCTGGACGAGGAACGTCAGGTGGAAGCCGATGAACAGCAGCCAGAAGTGCAGCTTGCCCAGCCGCTCGTCGAGCATCCGGCCGGTCATCTTCGGCCACCAGAAGTAGAAGCCCGCGAACATCGCGAACACGACGGTGCCGAACACGACGTAGTGGAAGTGCGCGACCACGAAGTAGGAGTCGGACACGTGGAAGTCCAGCGGCGGGCTGGCCAGGATGATGCCGGTCAGGCCACCGAACAGGAACGTCGTGAGGAAGCCGATCGACCACAGCATCGGGGTGTCGAACGAGATGGACCCGCCCCACATCGTCCCGATCCAGTTGAAGAACTTCACGCCGGTCGGTACGGCGATCAGGAACGTCATGCCGGAGAAGAACGGCAGGTCGACGGCGCCGGTGACGAACATGTGGTGCGCCCACACGGCCACCGACAGGATCGCGATGCCGAGCGTCGCGCCGACCAGGCCGACGTAGCCGAAGATCGGCTTGCGGCTGAAGACCGGCAGGATCTCGGTGACGATGCCGAAGAACGGCAGCGCGATGATGTACACCTCGGGGTGCCCGAAGAACCAGAACAGGTGCTGCCACAGGATCGCGCCGCCGTGGGCGGTGTCGAACACGTGGGCGCCGAGCTGGCGGTCGGCCTCGAGCGAGAGCAGCGCGCCGGCGAGGATCGGGAACGCGATCAGCACCAGGAGGCTGGTGACGAGCGTGTTCCAGACGAAGATCGGCATCCGGAACATCGTCATGCCGGGTGCGCGCATGCAGATGATCGTGGTGATGAAGTTGACCGCACCGAGGATGGTGCCCAGACCGGCCATCCACAGGCCCATGATCCACAGGTCACCACCGACGCCCGGCGAGCGGACGGCGTCGGAGAGCGGTGTGTAGGCGAACCAGCCGAAGTCGGCCGCACCCTGCGGGGTGAGGAAGCCGGACGCGGCGATCAGGCCGCCGAACAGGAACAGCCAGTAGCTGAACATGTTCAGGCGCGGGAACGCGACGTCGGGCGAGCCGATCTGCAGGGGCATGATCACGTTGCCGAAGCCGAAGAACAGCGGGGTCGCGAACAGCAGCAGCATGATCGTGCCGTGCATGGTGAAGAGCTGGTTGTACAGCTCCTCGTTCACGACCTGCATGCCCGGGTAGGCCAGCTCGGACCGGATCAGCATCGCCATGACGCCGCCGATCAGGAACCACGCGAAGGACGTGCCGAGGTACAGCTTGCCGATCAGCTTGTGGTCGGTCGTGGTGAGGATCCGGGCGACCTCCTGCCCCAGCGGCCGGCGCGGGGCGGCGGTGGTGGTCGGAGTTGCTGCGGTCGCAGTCACTTGCCTTCTCCCTCGGGTTCCTCATCGAGACCGTGCTGCGTGCGGGCGTTCTCGCCGCCGAGCAGCGGCTTGTCGGCGGTCGCACCGGCGTCGGCGAGCCGCTGGAGGTACGCGTCGTACTCCTCGCGGGTCACCACCTGCACGGTGAAGAGCATCCGCTGGTGGTAGACGCCGCAGAGCTCGTAGCACTTGCCGGCGAACGTGCCGGTGCGGGTCGGTGTGATCGCGTAGTGGTTCACCCGGCCGGGGATCACGTCCATGCGCATGATGAAGCCGGGGATGCCGAAGTTGTGGATGACGTCCGGCGAGTGCAGGTTGAACCGCGTGGTCTCGTTCACCGGGAGGTAGATCTCCGGGATGTGCGAGCCGGTGCCGACCTCGTAGACGTAGGAGTCGTAGGGGTACTCGGCGTCGTCGAGCTCCTCGTCCGCCGAGCGGTCCTGCTCACCGACGCCGTAGTTGAACGTCCACGACCACTGCTGGCCCACGACCTCGATCGTGTTGTCGACGCCGCCCTGCGAGTCCTCGTCGAGGACGAAGTTCTGGGTCTCCACGGTGTGCGCGAAGAACACGATCACCATGATGATCGGCGCGACCGTGTAGAAGATCTCGAGCGGCAGGTTGTAGCGCGTCTGGATCGGGATCTCGTCCTCGCTGCGCCGGCGGAACCGCCAGATCGCCCAGAAGATGAGGGCCCAGACGACGATGCCGGTCACCATGGCGGCGATCCACGCGCCCTGCCACAGGACCAGGATCTTCTCGCCCTGGACGGACGCGGGCTCCGGCATGGCGGCGCGCTCCCACTCGCCCCGGGTCTCGGACGAACAGCCGCCCAGCACGAGCAGACTGCCGCCCACGGCAGCCAGTGCGGCCACACGCTTGGGGAGTTGCAGACTCAACGTTTGAGCCTCTCTCTCAGCACGATCACGGATACACCGAACACTATCGAATCGCCCGCCCCGAGACGCCGCGGGGGTGCCGGTACGTTGCGGGTGTGAGATATCTCGACTCCGCGTCGTCGGAGCCGTTGCACCCGGCCGCCCGGGACACCCTGCTGGCCGCGCTGGAGCGGGGGTACGCCGACCCGCGGCGCCTGCACGGCCCCGGGCGCGACGCGCGGCTGCTGCTCGACAACGCACGCGCGGTGGTCGCAGAGTGTCTGGGCGTTCGGGCCGACGAGGTCACCTTCACCTCCTCGGGTACGGACGCGGTCCACCGCGGTCTCCTGGGGCTGCTCGGGCCGCGGCGCTCCGGCCCGGTAGCCCTCTCCGCGGTCGAGCATTCGTCGGTGGTCCACGCCGCTCGCTGGACCGGGGTCGACCCGGTCGTCGTGCCGGTGGACCGCCTGGGCCGCGTGGCGGCGAGCGGCTTCGACGGCGCCGTCGCCGCCGTGCAGCACGCCAACCACGAGGTCGGCACCGTGCAGCCGCTGGACGGGCTCGACGTCGGCGTACCCCTCTTCGTGGACGCGTGCGCCTCGATGGGCCGGCTCCCCCTGCCCGTCCGCTGGGACGCGCTCGCGGGCTCGGCCCACAAGTGGGGCGGCCCGGCGGGCGTCGGCGTGCTCGTCGTGCGCAAGGGCACGCTCTGGGTGAACCCGTTCCCCGGCGACGACCGGGTCGACGAGCGCGCGAGCGGCTTCGAGAACGTCCCGGCCGCGCTCGCCGCGGCCGCCGCGCTCCAGGCCGTCGTCGCCGACCGCCCCGACACCAACCCCCGCCAGCACGCGCTGGTCGACCGGATCCGCGCCGCGGCGGCGGAGATCCCGGACGTCGAGGTCGTCGGTGACCCGGACGAGCGGCTCCCCCACCTCGTCACGTTCTCCTGCCTCTACGTCGACGGCGAGGCGATCGTGACCGAGCTGGACCGACTGGGGTACGGCGTGGCGAGCGGCTCGGCCTGCACCGCATCGACGCTCGCGCCCAGCCACGTGCTCGAGGCCATGGGCGTGCTCACGCACGGCAACGTCCGCGTCTCGCTGACCCGCGACACCACCGCGGAGGACGTCGAGGGCTTCGTCGCGGTGCTGCCGGGGGTCGTCCGTGACCTGCGCGCGCGGGTGGGTCTGTGACCGCCCGGCCGACGAGGGCCGACCTCGAGCTGGACTGCCGCGGGATGCTCTGCCCGCTGCCGGTGATCGAGCTCGGCAAGCGGTACGCCGAGGTCCCGGTCGGCGGGGTGGTCGCGGTGCTGGCCGACGACGTCGCCGCCCGCACCGACATCCCGGCGTGGTGCCGGATGCGCGGGCAGGAGTTCCTCGGCGAGGAGGGCGCCGGCCGCTACCTCGTCCGCCGGGTCAGCTAGGGGTCAGCTGAGCCGCTTGAGGTGGTCGGCCACCTCGTCCGCCGCGGCCGCGCCGTAGGACTCCTCGAGGCGGGCGAGGAACTGGGACGGCGTGAAGGAGTACTCCTGCGTGCCGACCGTCTCCACGACGTACGCCGCCAGCACGCAGCCGACCTGCGCGGCCCGCTCGAGGCCGACCCCCCAGGCCAGCGCGCCGAGGAAGCCCGCGCGGAACGCGTCGCCGACACCGGTCGGCTCGACCGCGGTGACGTTCTTGGCGGCGTGCAGCTCGATGGGGTCCTCACCCCGGGCCAGGATGCGGACGCCGTCCTTGCCGAGCGTGGTGACCTGGATGCCGACCCGGTCGAGCACCTCCTCGGCCGACCAGCCGGTCTTCTGGGCGATCATCGCCGACTCGTACTCGTTGGAGAACAGGATCGCCGCGCCGTCGATCAGCTTCCGGATCAGCTCGCCGTCGCTGAACGCGAGCTGCTGGCTCGGGTCGGCGATGAACGGGTAGCCGCGCTGGCGGCACTCGTCGGTGTGGCGCAACATCCCGTCGGGGTCGTCCGCGCCGATGAGGACGTAGTCCGGGGCGCCGACGCGCGCGACGATCGGGGCCAGCTCGATCAGCCGGGCCTCGCTCATCGCGCCGGGGTAGAACGACGCGATCTGGGCGCCGGTCGGGTCCGTGGTGCAGACGAACCGCGCGGTGTGCCGGGTCTCGGAGATGCGCACGTGCGAGCAGTCGACGCCATGCCGCTCCAGCCAGGAGCGGTAGTCGGCGAAGTCCTCGCCGGCCGCGCCGACCAGCACCGGGCGCACGCCCAGCTGACCGAGGCCGAAGCACATGTTGGCGGCCACGCCGCCCCGGCGGATCTCCAGGTCGTCGACGAGGAACGACACCGAGAGCTTGTCGAGCTGCTCGACCACGAGCGAGTCGGCGAACTTGCCGCCGAAGCCCATGAGGTGGTCAGTGGCGATGGATCCTGCGATCAGCAGAGGCACGACACGGAAGACTACCTGCGGGTACCGGTGGGGGTACTTATCGGTAGCCCCTACCGTCGGTGACATGACCTCCTCGCGACTCGCCTACGACGACCTCTCGACGCCCGCGGAGATGGGCACCGACGCCATCGCGACGCTGACCGCGCTCGGCTGGGTCCCGTCCACCTACACCCCGCGCGAGGCCACCAAGCGCGGCGAGATCGAGATCCCCGAGGCCGCCTCCCGGCTGGCGCGGGCGATCTACGGCGACGACGCCTAGGAACGCCCAGGAACGCCCAGGGAACGTCCAGACATGCGAAAGGCCCCGCCGTCAGGCGGGGCCTTTCGCATGTCTCAGCTCAATCGACTCAACTCAGTGGAAGCTGTCGCCGCAGGCGCAGGAGCCCGTGGCGTTGGGGTTGTCGATCGTGAAGCCCTGCTTCTCGATCGAGTCCACGAAGTCGATCATCGCGCCGTTGAGGTAGGGCACGCTCATCCGGTCGACGACGACCGCGACCCCGTCGAAGTCGGTGACGACGTCACCGTCGAGGCTGCGCTCGTCGAAGAACAGCTGGTAGCGAAGGCCGGAGCAGCCACCCGGCTGCACCGAGATGCGCAGCGACAGGTCGTCGCGGCCCTCCTGCTCGAGGAGGCTCTTCACCTTGGCGGCGGCGACCGGGCTCAGGTTGATGGAGTCGGTACGGCGCTCGGTGGTCTCGACCTGCTCGGTCATGGGCGGTTCTCCCGAAGTAGAAGGAAGGGTTTCGTACGCCTCAATGGTCGCACACGGACGGTTATTCCCGGGACCAGGTGCGTGCGATCCGCTCGGCCAGGTCGCTCAGCGCGGCGGCCGGCTCGGCGAACGCCCGCTCCTTCCCCACCAGGTCGACCAGGGAGTAGGCCGACTCGACGCCCAGCGCCCGCATCTCCCGCGAGCCGACGTCGACCTGGCCCGCGAGCACGACGCAGGGCCGCAGCGCCGCGTTGGCGATCTCCGCGACGCCGTACGGCACCTTCCCGCCGCGGCTGGAGTAGTCGAACGCGCCCTCGCCGGTGATGACCAGGTCCACCTGCGCGGCCCGCTCGGCGAGCCGCAGCGCGCGGGCGACCAGGTCGATCCCCGGCTCGCGGGTGGCGCCGAGCAGGAGCAGGGCGAACCCGAGGCCGCCCGCGGCACCGGCGCCCTTCTCCAGCGAGACGCGTTTGTCGGTGGCCGCGGCGAGCTCCTCGAGCCAGCCGTCGAGCACGGGGAGCCGCTCCTCGGTGACGCCCTTCTGCGGGCCGAAGACCTTGGCGGCGCCGAAGAGCCCGGTCAGCGGGTTGTCGACGTCGCTGGCGGCGACCAGCTCGACGTCGAACGCCGGGAGCTCGACGCTCGTGATGCCGGCCAGCCCGGCGGCGCCCTCGTCCAGCGGCCGGTCCGCGGTCGCGCCGAGCGCCGCGAGCAGCCCGGCGCCACCGTCGTTGGTACCGCTGCCGCCCAGGCCGACGACCACCGTCGTCGCGCCGGAGTCGACGGCCGCGCGCAGCAGCTCGCCCACGCCGTACGTCGTCGCGGACTCGGGCCGCTCCCCCCGGGTCAGGTGCAGACCGCAGGCCTGGGCCGCCTCGACGTACGCCGTGTCGCCGACCCGCAGCACGGTGGCCGGCGTCGGCTCGCCGTGGGGGCCGCGCACGGTCACCGCGAGCAGGTCGCCGCCGAGCGCTGTGTGCAGCACGTCGACGAAGCCGGGCCCGCCGTCGGCCATCGGCGCGAGGTCCACCTCGTCGCCGGGCGAGCGCCGCTTCCAGCCGACGGCGATCGCCTCGGCCGCCTCCACCGCGGTCAGGGTGCCGGCGAACTTGTCGGGTGCGACGAGGATCCGCATGCGCCTAGTCTCTCCGACGTGCAGATCCGGCCGATGACCGCCGACGACGTGCCGGCCGCCGAGCGGGTCAGCGACGAGAGCTTCTTCACCCTCGACTCGGCCTCCCGCCGCCCGGGCGAGCCGGAGCCCGCGCACCGCACTCCCCCGCACCGCGCGGTCTGGATCGAGCGCACCCGGCACCTGGTGCGCACCGACCCCGGCGGGTGCTGGGTGGCCGAGGACGAGACCGGGATCGTCGGCATCGCCACGTCGTTGCGTCGCGAGGTGCTCTGGTGCCTCGCGACGTACGCCGTGCTGCCCGGCCGCCAGGGTCAGGGCATCGGCAAGCCGCTGATGGCGGCGGCGATGAGCCACGGGCGCGGCTGCACGCGGTCGATGCTCTCGGCGTCCGGCGACCCGAGGGCCGTCCGGATCTATCGCCAGGCGGGCTTCGACCTGCACCCGCAGATGTACCTGACCGGAACCGTCGACCGGTCCGCGATCCCGGTGGTGGAGAAGGTCCGCGAGGGCAGCGCGGGCGACGTGGACCTGATGGACTCCCTGGACCGGGCGGCGCGGGGCGCCGGGCACGGTGCCGACCACGAGCTCATGCTGCGCTCGTCGCGGCTGCTGGTCTCCGACGCGACGACCGGGTCGGGCTACGCCTACCTCGACGAGCGCGGCCGGCTCGCCCTGCTGGCGGCCTCGAACCGGCGCACGGCGACCCGGCTGCTCTGGGCCGCGCTCGCCGAGGGCGCCCAGGAGGCGAACGTCCACCACCTGACGGGGGCGAACCAGTGGGCGCTCGACGTGGGGTTCGCCGCTCGGCTGGTCCTGCGCCAGGAGGGATATCTCGGGCTGCGCGGGATGAAGCAGCCCGCGCCGTACGTTCACCATGGTGCACTGCTCTGAACGGAGCACCCGACAAATAGGATGGGCGCCATGACCACCGTGGACCTCCCGCTGCTGCCGCTCGGCCGTGGCGTCGACCTGAACAGCGAGCGGGGCGTCGAGTGCCCGGGCGACCTGCCCGCGGCGTCCGACCCCGACCTGGTGGCGCGGGCACGGGCCGCCAAGGAGGCGCTCGGCGAGAAGGTCTTCGTGCTGGGGCACCACTACCAGCGCGATGAGGTCATCCAGTTCGCCGACGTCACCGGCGACTCCTTCAAGCTCGCCCGCGACGCGGCCGCCCGCCCCGAGGCGGAGTACATCGTCTTCTGCGGCGTGCACTTCATGGCCGAGTCCGCCGACATCCTCACCAGCCCGCAGCAGCAGGTGATCCTGCCCGACCTGGCCGCCGGCTGCTCGATGGCCGACATGGCGCGGCTGACGCAGGTCGAGCTGGCCTGGCAGGCGATGGTCGACGCGGGCGTCGCGGACAGCGTCGTCCCCGTCACCTACATGAACTCCTCGGCGGACATCAAGGCCTTCTGCGGCCGCAACGGCGGCGTCGTGTGCACGTCCAGCAACGCCGAGGTCGCCCTGGGCTGGGCCTTCGCACAGAAGCCGGATGCGAAGGTCCTCTTCCTCCCCGACCAGCACCTCGGCCGCAACACCGCCGTGCTCCAGATGGGCCTCGGCCTCGAGGACTGCGTCGTCTGGGACCCGCACCGCCCGAACGGCGGCCTCACCGCCGAGCAGCTGCGCGACGCGAAGATGATCCTCTGGAAGGGCCACTGCTCGGTGCACGGCCGCTTCTCCGAGCAGGTCGTCGACGAGCTCCGCGCGAGCATCCCCGGCGTCAACATCCTGGTGCACCCCGAGTGCAAGCACGAGGTCGTGCTCAAGGCCGACCTGGTCGGGTCGACGGAGTTCATCATCAAGACCATCGAGGCGGCCCCGGCCGGCTCGAGCTGGGCGATCGGCACCGAGCTGAACCTCGTGAAGCGGCTCGCCGCGGCCCACCCGGACAAGCACATCTCGTTCCTCGACAAGACCGTGTGCTACTGCTCGACGATGAACCGCATCGACCTCCCCCACTTCGTGTGGGCGATGGAGGCGCTGGTCGAGGGCACGGTCGTCAACCGGATCGAGGTCGACCCCGAGACCGAGCGATGGGCGCTGGTCGCCCTCGAGCGGATGCTGGCCCTGCCCGGCAAGACCGCCAAGGACTAGTCCGGCAGGCCGGTCCCGGTGCGTCAGAGCCCGGGAGCGCCCCAGACCGCGAGCCAGCGGCTGAGGTCCTGCTCGACGGGGAGCTCGCCCTGGAGGGCGTCGCGGACCTGGATCTCCAGGAGGTTGTCGCGCAGCCGCTGGTCGGGCTTCGGCGCGAAGGGGTAGAACGACGCCTGCTTGTAGAGGTAGACGAGCCCGACCTTGCGCCCCGACGGGTCGGCGAAGGGGATCAGCGAGCACAGCAGTCCCGGCCCGAAGCCCTGTGCCTCGAGCGAGGTGTTCACCGCGTGCAGGTCGGTCACGAGCCCGGAGATGTCGGCCGGGTCGTGCCGGTTCAGCAGCCAGGTGAACCCGAACTCGTCACGGCTGACCTCGACCGGCGGCGCGCCCGGGTCGGCGTCGAGCAGCGCGACCACGTCGTCCTGGGTCTGCTGGAAGGCGCCGCCGGCGGCCGCGCGGTAGCAGACCGAGCCGTCGCCGGTGGGCTGGAGGCCGAGCTCGGTCTGCAGCGTGATGGCCGCGCTCGGCACCTGGAACAGCGCGTCCAGGTTGGCCGGCTTCGGGCGCGACCGGCCGGTGATGACGTCCCAGAGACCCATGTGTCCTCGTGACCGGCGTCAGACCGGCCGGTTGAGCTCGGCCTGGATCCGCGCGAGCTGCTCGAGCCGCTGCTCGAGGGTCGGGTGGGTCGAGGTCAGCGTACGCAGCGAGACTCCGCGGACGGCCGGGGCGATGAAGAACGCGTTCATCGCCTGCGACTGGCGCAGGTCGCGGTCGGGGATCTGGTTGATGTCGCCGGTGATCTTCTGGAGCGCGGAGGCCAGCGCGTGCGGCTTCATCGTCAGGTAGGCCGCGGCCCGGTCGGCCGAGAGCTCCCGGTAGCGCGAGAGCAGCTTGAGCAGCAGGAAGCTGACGGCGTAGGTGATCAGGCTGACCACGAGCACGATCAGCCAGACCGGCAGGCCGTTGTTGTTGTCGCGGCGGCCGCCGCCGAAGATCGCGCCGTACTGCGCGCCGCGGCTGAGCATGGCCGCGACGATGCCGGCCGACGACGCCACGGTCATCACGAGCACGTCGCGGTGGGCGACGTGGGAGAGCTCGTGGGCGAGCACGCCCTCGAGCTCCTCGGCGTCGAGCCGGCGCAGGATGCCCGTGGTCACGACCACGACCGAGCGGTTCGGTGAGCGGCCGGTGGCGAAGGCGTTGGGCAGGTCGGTGTCGGCGATCCCGACGCGCGGCTTGGGCATGTCCGCGAGCGCGCAGAGGCGGTTGATCATCTCGTGCAGCTCGGGGGCCTGCTCCGGGCTGACCTCACGGGCGCGCATCGCCTTCATGGCGACGGTGTCGGAGTTGTACCACTGGAACCACACCACGCCGAGGCCGATGATCGCGATGAACGGCGCCCAGCCCACCGGGAGGATCGCGATCAGCAGCGCGATGATGCCGACGAAGAGCGCACCGAGCAGGAAGATGACCGAGGTCATCCGCGCGGTGAGCCCCCTGTCGCCGACGAAACGGGATCGAGCCATGATCCGATTCTTGCCGAGTCCTGGTTACGGCGCCTGGTTGCCCTCGGAGCGCGGCTGCTCGACGGCGTCGGGCTCGGCCCGGAGGATGTCGCCGCCGTCCTCGGCGGGCTCGATCGCCTGCGGGGGCGGCGGCTGCTTGCCGGCCTTGAGCGCGGCCAGCTCGGCCTCGACGTCGGCCTGGGAGCTGAGCGCGTCGAGCTCGCGGGAGATGTCGTCTCCCGGGGCGGCGGTCACGTCGTCGAGCGCGCCGGAGGCGATCAGCTCGTCGATGGCGCCCGCGCGGGCCTGCATCTGCGCGGTCTTGTCCTCGGCGCGCTGGACGGCCTGGCCGACGTCGCCGAGCTCGTCGCCGATGCCGGACATGGCCTCGTTGATGCGCGTCTGCGCCTCGGCGGCGGTGTAGGTCGCCTTGATCGTCTCCTTGCGCGTGCGGAACGCCTCCACCTTGGCCTGGAGCCGCTGCTGCGCGAGCGTGAGCTTCTCCTCCTCGGCCTGGAGCTGGGCGTGCTGCGCCTTGAGGTCGTTGATCTGGGTGCTGAGACCGGACTTGCGGGTCAGCGCCTCGCGGGCCAGGTCCTCGCGCTCCATCGTGATGGCTCTCTGGGCCTGGTCCTGGAGCTTGGCGCCCTGCTGCTCGAGCTGGTTGATCTGGAGCTCGACGCGCTTGCGGCTGGTGGCGACGTCAGCGACGCCGCGGCGCACCTTCGCGAGCAGCTCCTGCTGCTTCTGGTAGCTGTAGTCGAGCGTCTCGCGCGGGTCCTCCGCGCGGTCGAGCGCCCTGCTCGCCTTCGACTTGAAGATCAACGTGAAGCGCTGCCAGAGTCCCATGCCGCACAGACTAGACGAACGCCCCCACCGGTAGTCTGGAGTCGTTCCCGTCGTACGTCCGTGAGGCCCCTACGTTGTTCGGTCGCAGCAAGTCAGCAGCCCCCGCCCCCCAGTCGTCTGCAGAGCCCACCCCGACCAAGGTCGGCGGCAAGGGCCGGCCCACGCCGACCCGCAAGGAGGCGGAGGCAGCCGCCAAGGCGCGCGCGAGGACGCCGCGGACCCGCAAGGAGCAGGCGGCCGCGCAGCGCGCCTCCCGCGCGGAGTCGAGCCGCACGGTGCGCCAGGCCATGAAGACGGGCGACGAGCGCTACTACCCCGCGCGCGACCGTGGCCCGGAGCGCCGGTTCCTCCGCGACTTCGTGGACTCCCGCTTCTCGCTCATCGAGCTGGTGATCCCGCTGCTGCTGGTCACGATGATCCTGGGCTACTCCGGCAACGAGAGCCTGGCCCGGATCGGCAACACCATCCTCATGGTCACCGTGCTGCTGGTGATCATGGACATGATCCTCCTGCGCTGGCGGGTCCGGCGCGAGTACGCGCGCCGCTTCCCCGAGGCCAGCACCAAGGGCGTCACCTACTACGCCCTCACCCGCGCGCTCCAGATGAAGTTCATGCGGTTGCCCAAGGCGCAGGTCAAGATCGGCCAGCAGCTGCCGGAGCAGTACCGCTAACGCTTCATCAGGTCCGCGCGGCGCGCGGTCTGGGTCTTGTCCGGGTCACGCTCGACCAGCGGCTCGACGACCTCGTCTATCGCCTTCAGCGTCGCCGCGTCGAGGCGTACGCCGGCGGCGCGGGCGTTGTCCGTGACCTGCTCGGGCCGGCTGGCGCCGACGATCGCAGCCGAGACGTTCGGGTTCTGGAGCGTCCACGCGACGGCCAGCTGCGCCATGGTCAGCCCGGCCTCGTCGGCGATCGGCTTGAGCTGCTGGACCCGCTCGAGGACCTCGTCGCGCATCCAGCGGCCGATCATCGTCGCGCCGCCCTTCTCGTCGGTGGCGCGCGAGCCCTCGGGCGGCGCCTGCCCGGCGACGTACTTGCCGGTGAGGACTCCCTGCGCGATCGGGGAGAACACGACCTGACCGATGCCGAGCTCCTCGCAGGTCGGGACGACCTCGGTCTCGATCACTCGCCAGAGCATGTTGTACTGCGGCTGGTTCGACACCAGCGGGATGCGGAGCTCGCGCGCCAGCCGGTGCGCCTCGCGGATCTGATCGGCGCGCCACTCCGAGACGCCGATGTAGAGCGCCTTGCCCTGCCGGACCACGTCGGCGAAGGCCTCCATGGTCTCCTCGAGCGGCGTCTCGTCGTCGTACCGGTGCGCCTGGTAGAGGTCGACGTAGTCGGTGCCGAGCCGCTTCAGCGAGCCGTTGATCGACTCCATGATGTGCTTGCGCGACAGGCCGTGGTCGTTGTGCGCGCCGGGACCGGTCGGCCAGTAGACCTTGGTGAAGATCTCGAGGCCCTCGCGGCGCTCGCCGTTCAGCGCGCGGCCGAGCACGGACTCGGCGCGGGTGTTCGCGTAGACGTCGGCGGTGTCGAAGGTGGTGATGCCCTCCTCGAGCGCCTGCCGCACGCAGGCCATCGCGGACTCCTCCTCCACCTGCGAGCCGTGCGTGAGCCAGTTGCCGTAGGCGATCGCCGAGATCTTGAGGCCGCTCCTGCCGAGGTTGCGAATCTCCATGCCCGCGAGCCTACTGACAGGATGTTCGGCATGACTGACGTGTCGGTGCGCATCGCCTGGGCCGACGACGCGCCCGCCATCGCCGAGGTGCAGCTGCGCGCCTGGCGGGAGACGTACGCCGGCGTCGTACCGCCCGAGACCTTGCCCGACGACGTGGCGGCGGCCGCCGCGGCCTGGCACGCGTCGCTCTCCCGACCCCGCGACGCCCGCAACCGCGTGCTCGTCGCGCTCGAGCGCAACACCGTCGTCGGCTTCGCGATCACCTCCCCCGCGTCCGACCCCGACTGCGACCCGGTCTCCGACGGCGAGCTGTTCGAGCTCAACGTCGATCCGGACAAGCGCGGGCTCGGGCACGGCTCGCGGCTGCTCCAGGCGGCCGTCGACACCCTCCAGGCCGACCATTTCAACCGGGCGGTGTTGTGGGCGATCGCCTCCGACGACGCCCTGCGCGGGTTCCTCACCGCCGCCGGCTGGGCCCCCGACCAGGCCCACCGCGAGCTCGACCTCGACGGTACCGGGACCACCCTGGTCAAGCAGGTCCGGCTGCACACAGCGATCTCCTAGCTCGCGGCTATTGATTTCCACGGGATGAGGTTCAGGATGGATCTCGTGTTCGGTCCTCTGCCGAAGCTCCACCGGCTCCTCGTCATCGCCATCGCGCTCGCCGTCGGGATGCTCTCCGGGATGTGGCTGGTGACCGTCACCAGCACGACCGCCGGCATCGCCGCCGGCGTCGGCTGGGGTCTCCTCGCCGGCCTGGTCCTCGACTACGTGCTGCTGCACGACTTCCACCACCGCGCGCGGCCGGTCAGAGTACGTCGCCACTAGTGTTCTGCCGGTGACCGAAGCGCTGCTCCCCGAGACCGAGCGGCGGACGATCATCCGCGACAGCCTCGGCGTCGGCATCGCCACCGGTGCGTACGGCGTCTCCTTCGGGGCGGTCTCGGTCGCCTCCGGGCTGACCGTCTGGCAGACCTGCGCGCTGTCGCTGCTGATGTTCACCGGCGCGAGCCAGTTCGCGCTCGTCGGGGTGGTCGCGGCCGGCGGCGCTCCCCTGTCGGGCGCGGCGACCGCGCTGCTGCTCGGCACCCGCAACACCCTCTACGGCCTGCGCCTCGCGCCGCTGCTCGCCTTCCGCGGCATCGAGCGGGTGCTGGCCGCGCACGTGCTCATCGACGAGTCCACCGCGATGTCGGTGACCCGCCGGTCCCGGGCCGCGGCCCGGCTGGGCTTCCTGACCACCGGCGTCTCGATCTTCGTGCTCTGGAACGTCGCCACGCTCGCCGGCGCGGTCGCCGGCAACGCGCTCGGCGACCCGCGCCGCTACGGCCTGGACGCCGCCGTCGGTGCCGCGTTCCTCGCGCTGCTCTGGCCCCGGCTGCACCGCCGGAGCAACCGCCTCGTGGCGCTCGCCGCGGCCGCGGTCGCGCTGGGCATCGTGCCGATCGTGCCGGCCGGCGTACCCGTGCTCGCGGCGGCCGGCGTGGCCCTCATCGCGGGAGTGCTGATGAAGGGGCCGGGCCGGTGATCCCCCGATGATGTGGACGGCGGTGCTGCTCGCCGCGCTCGGCTGCTACCTGCTCAAGCTGGGCGGGCTGTCGGTGCCGCCGCACCTCCTCGAGAGGCCGCTGGTCGAGCGGGTCGCCGACCTGATCCCGGTCGCGCTGCTGTCCGCGCTGGTCGCGGTGCAGGTGTTCTCCCACGGCCACTCCATCGTGCTCGACGCCCGGGCCCTCGGGCTCGGCGTGGCCGTGGTGCTGCTCCTGCTACGGGCGCCGTTCCTCGTGGTGGTCTTCGGCGCTGCGATCGTCGCGGCGGTCACGCGCCTGCTGTTCTAGGTACATCGAGGGCGTGCACAGGGGCCCGCGGGTTTCCGTGGCCGCGGACCCCTGTGGCCCCCCGTCGCGGTCAGACGCTGACCGCGCTCCAGGCAGCGGCAGTGGTGGAGTACTGCGTGCTGCTGGCTCCGTACAGGTCGCGCGCCGCGTTGAGCGTGGCGGTGCGGGCACCTGCGTAGTTCGTGCTCGACGTCATGTAGACCGTCAGCGCGCGGTACCAGATCGCCGCGGCGGCGGTCCGGCCGATGCCGGTGATCGTGGAGCCGTTGCACGTGGTGCTGTTGTGCGCGACCCCGCCGATCGTCTTGGCGCCCGAGCCCTCGGCGAGCAGGTAGAAGAAGTGGTTGCCCACGCCCGAGGAGTAGTGGACGTCGAGGTTCTTGGTGTTCGAGCTCCAGCAGTTCGGCGAGCTGCCAGGGCGAGGACGGCGAGGGATGCGGCGCCCGGGATTCTGCGCATGTGCTGATCCTTCGTGTGGAGGGTGAGGCATAGAGCCTCGCCCGGCCCAACGACGGCGTCACGCACCCGTCACCTGCGAATCCGTGCACTGCACGAACCTGCAGATCTTGCGGCCGATCAGCCGAGATCGAGGAAGTGTTCCAGCCCCACCGTGAGGCCGGGGTGCTCGGCGATCCCGCGCAGCCCGGTCAGGACGCCCGGCGTGAACGACGCGCGGTCCATCGAGTCGTGCCGGATCGTGAGCGTCTCCCCCACGCCGCCCAGGATGACCTCCTGGTGGGCGACCATCCCGCGGATCCGCAGACCGTGCACGTGGATGCCGTCCACGTCGGCGCCGCGCGCGCCGTCCAGGCCGGTCGACGTCGCGTCCGGCACCGGGCCGAGGCCGGCCTCGCGCCGGGCCGCGGCCACGATCTCCGCCGTACGCCGGGCGGTGCCGGAGGGGGCGTCGGCCTTGGTGGGGTGGTGGAGCTCGATGATCTCCACGGACTCGTAGTACGGCGCGGCGACGGCCGCGAAGCGCATCATCAGGATCGCGCCGATGGAGAAGTTCGGGGCGATGAGGACGCCGGTGCCGGTCGCGTCCTCCAGCCAGCCGCGCAGGGTCGCCAGGCGGGACTCGTCGAAGCCCGTCGTACCGACGACGGCGTGGATGCCGTGGTCGATGCAGAACTCCAGGTTGTCCATGACCACGTCGGGGTGGGTGAAGTCGACGACCGCCTGGGCGCCCGCGCTGACCAGTGCCTCGATGTCGTCGCCGGCGTCGATCTCGGCGACCAGCTCCATGTCCTCGGCGGCCTCGACCGCACGGCACACCTCGGACCCGACCTTGCCGCGTGCACCGAGCACACCCACCAGCAGCTGACTCACGGTGATCAACCTATCTGGCAGGCTAGGGCCATGGCGCTGCAGACCATCCCGCCGCGGATCCGCTGGGCAGTGGACGTCATGGACGTCCAGCCGAACGACCACGTGCTCGAGATCGGTTGTGGTCCGGGAGCCGCGGCGGAGCTGATCTGCGAGCGGCTCGAGACGGGCAAGCTGTTCGCGATCGACCGCTCCGAGTCCGGGGTCGACCGGACCAAGCGCCGCTGCGCGCGGTTCGTGGAGTCCGGGCGGCTGACCGTGCGCCAGATCGACCTGGCCACGCTGCGGGTGCCGGTGAAGCGGCTGAACAAGGTGTTCGCGTTCAACGTGAACCTCTTCTGGGTCCGCGATTGCCACGACGAGATGGCGCTGCTGCACGAGCGCGTGGTGCCCGGCGGCGCGGTCTACCTCTTCTACGAGGCCGCCCGGCCCGAGCTGGTGCCGACCATGGTGAAGAAGGCGTCGGCCGCGCTCCAGGAGGCCGGCTTCCGGGTCTCGGTCGTGGACCAGAAGGCCCCGCCGGTCGTGGGCATCATCGGCCGCCGCTGAAGATGATTTCCTGAAGTGACCTTGAATTAGGTTATTCCCTGAACTAGCCTCGATCCATGGCCGTGCTCGTGCTCACCGTGGACCAGCGCGGCAGCCGCACGTCGGCGGACCGGGTGCCGTCGGTCGTCTCGCTGCTCGCGCCCGTGCCGGTGCTGCGGCCCTTCGAGCAGACCGTGGGCGACGAGATCCAGGGCGTGCTCGACTCCCCCCTCGCCCTGCCGACGGCGGTCGAGCTGCTGCTGCGCGAGGACGCCTGGCACATCGGCATCGGCGTCGGCGACGTCGAGACTCCGCTCCCCGCCTCCGCCCGGTCGGGCCGAGGTCCGGCCTACCTGAACGCCCGCGAGGCGGTCACCGCCGCGAAGAGCTCGCCCTGGCACCTGCGCGTGGTCGGCGACTCCCCGTGGGCCCGCCGGCTCGAGACGACGCTCTGGCTCTGGGCGGCAGTCCTCGCCCGGCGTACCTCTCGGGGGTGGGAGGTCGCCGACCTGGCGGCCGAGGGCCTCCAGTACGACGAGATCGCCCGCCGCCTGGGCATCTCCCCCTCCGCCGTCAGCCAGCGGGCCGCGGCCGCCGGGATCATCGAGGCCCGCCGCGCCCGTGAGCTCGCCACCGACCTCACCGCCTGCCTGCTCGGGAAGGACCCCTCATGAGCCCGTCGGACCGCACGTTCCTCGCCATGGCGCTGATGACGTTCGGCGTCGTCGCCGCCGGTGTCGCCTGGACCTCGCCCCTCGCCCGGCGGATCTGGGCCCCCGCCTCCCTGGGCCTGCTCCTCGCCGCAGTCGCCATGGCCGCCACGGTCGGCGAGGAGGTCGCCATCGGCGACGGGCAGATGATCCTCATCCTCGCCCTGGGCGGGCTGCTCGCCGTCGCCGGCGGCGGACCGGTCACCTCGCTCGTCTTCGACCTCGTGGACCGCCGCGAGCTCCCCGCCGACTCCATGCAGCAGGCCGGCCACGTCCTGCGCGGCGGCGCCTGGATCGGCGCCCTCGAGCGCCTCGCCGTCTACGCCACCCTCGTCGCCGGCTGGCCCGAGGGCCTGGCCGTCGTCCTCGCCCTCAAGGGCCTCGGCCGCTACCCCGAGCTCCGCGCCGCCGAGGCCGGCGTGCACACCGGCGCCGCCGAGCGGTTCATCATCGGGACGTTCGCGTCGGTCCTGTGGGCGTGTGGATGTGCGGGGGTTGTGGTGCCGGTGGGCTAGGCTGGGCGGTCTGTCCGCCCCGACGATCCTCTCGACACGGAAGGTCGCCGCTACCGGTCGTCTTCCTCGAGCTCGTCGTCTTCTTCGGGCTCGTCGTCCTCCTCGAGTTCGCCGTCGTCCTCAGGCTCGTCATCTTCGGACTCGTCGTCTTCAGACTCGTCCTCCTCGTCGGGCTCCTCCGGCGCCTCGGCGTCCTCGCCTTCGTCCGGCCCCTCCTCGTCGCCGGAGCCCGGCGGCTGGACAGGGTGCGGACCGCCCCCCGGGCTCGGCGGCGTGGCTGGCTGTCCCCCGCCGTGCGGGACTCGGACGTCGGTGTCGTCCGGCGCGTCGGCGCCCGGGGCGGGCTCGGTCGAGTCCGGGCTAGACCCGGGCTGCCGGAGCTCCTCGTCGGTCTCTCCCGCGTAACCCACTCCCTCGACGGGGCCGCGTGTCTCCAGATCCGTCGGCTGCGGTGCCTTGCGACGGGGGTCGTCCCCGTCCGGCTCGTGGGTCTGGCGGTCGTGCTTGGGTGCGCGGTCGAACGGCGACAACGTGGTGAGCACCTTGTCGAAGACCTCTTGCGCCGGTGCGGGCAGCGACCCGGCGATGCCCACGCTCGTGACCACAGCGAACGCGGCGGTCGAGCCCAACCCGACCTGCCAAGCCAGCCCCGCCCCTACGAGCCAGGCGACCGCCCGACGCCATCTCGACGTGCGCAAAGGTCGGCCAGCCGGCTGGCCGACCGCCAGAGGCCGCTCCCCCGCCAGGAAGCCTTCGACCTCGGCGGAGGGAGGCGGGCCCGGGACCGCCAAGTAGGAATCCCGGATCCGCGTGAGCGCCGCCAGTGCAGGGTCGTGGACCTCTCCTAGACCGGCTGCCTGCTCTCGCATACGAGTCGTGAGGTCGGTGCTGCTCCGACGGCTCATCACGACGTCTCCTCGATCAGCGCATCGAGGCCCAGCGGCTCGGATGCCGCCATTCTCCTGCGGAGCGTCGCCAGTCCACGACGTTGGAGCGCCTTCACCGCTCCGACCCGCTTCCCCATCAGGTGCGCCACCTGCTCGATAGTGAGGTCGGCGAAGATCCGGAGCAGCAGTACATCGCGCTGCTCGGGCGACAGGGTCTCGATCATCCGACGCGCCCACGCCGTGCCTTCTCGTTCCGCCGCGTCCTGCTCGGCGCTGTCGGTCTGCCGGCCGTCGTGTCCCGGGGACCACTCGGTCTCGGCCGGCCGTCGGGACCGTCGACGCACCTCGTCGACCCAGCGGCGGTAGGCAAGCGTGTACACGTACCCGCGGAAGGCCGCCTCGTCGCCGGAGAAGCCCTCCAAGGTCGTGAACACGGCGATGAACACCTCGCTCGTCAGATCGTCGGCCTCGGCGGACCCACGAGCGCGGAGGAACGCGGCGACCCCAGGGGCGTAGCGGCTCCAGATCTCGGTGCACGCCCACGGTGCGCCCGACCGCGCGGCAGCCAGCACGTCACCGAAGTCCACGTGGTCCACGGCTGCTCTATCGGCCTTCCACCCGGCACTCTTGACACTTTCTCAGGGGTGACCCCGCCCGACCGGGGGAAGCGCGACGGGGTCACCCGGTTCGGGGTGAGGGTCAGTCGGACTCAGCGTCTTCGCCGTCGGACTCAGAGTCAGAATCGGATTCCCAGGAGCAGGAGTACGACAGCTCGCCGCTGACCTCGCCCTCCTCGCTGGCCCTGGCGCGGTCGAAGGACCACTCGACCTCGCAGTCACCCGCACCGATCTCGCCCTCGACCTCGCACTCGTAGCCGGCGGCGGCACTGCCCTCGCAGCCGACGCCACCAGGAGCTGGGCCCTCGTCGGTCACGACGTCTTCGGCGAAGTCCATGCCGCCGTCGAACCGAGCGTCAGCGAGATCGATGGTGTAGCCGAACTCCTGGCCCAGCTGCGCCGAGACGCACGCGAAGCCCAAGACACCACGCTGGAACTTGCAGTTCCACAGGACCGAGTCGGTGCTGGCGCCGCTCCACTCGCACTCGAACTCCAGCTCGGCCTCAACCTCGCCCGCACCAGACTCCTCCTCGCCACCCGCAGACGCCTCGTAGCCGCAGCTCCACTCGAGGCTGTCGCGGTCGTCGTCCGCGGACTCGGAGTAGGAACAGTCCCAGGACGTGTCCGTCGACCAGTCGTTCGCCGGGCCGTCCAACGAGGAGTCATAGGTGCAGTCGCTCTCGGTCGCGACCTCACCGTCGTCGTAGTCGTGCGAGCAGTCGAACGAGTCGTCCTCCCCGACCTCGTCACCGTCGTTCTCCGAGGAGTCGAAGGAGCAGTCGGTGCCGCCAGTGGCGCCCAGCACCTTGAGCGAGACGGCACGCGCCTTGCCGCCCGCGATCTTCGAGCCGAGCACCCGAGCCCCGCGCACGAGGTCGTTGACGTCGCCCCGGACGCGCTTGCCCGCCTTGTCGACGAGGACGACCCGGGTGCGGCCGTTCACCTCGACCCAGCGGGCACCTCCTGCTTTGTCGATGCGAACCGACATCTTGTCGGCGTCGAAGTCACCGACGCGGTCGAGCTGGGTCCCGGCTGCGGCCGCCGGCATGCCCAGAACCATCAGACACAGGGTGACCACCCCCCCGACCACGCGCACAACACTGTTCATTCTTCCCTCCCAGGGATGTTCCGCCGTCTGCACGGGGTTCGCCCCATGCAGGAGCGAGGCCCCACGCTCACTCAGCCACTACATCGCCACGGGCGCCCGCAGGGGTACGGGCTCCGCCGAATCAATTCTGAGCGTCAGGCGGTGGTGTCCTCGAGCTTGGAGACCGCCAGTTTCGCGAACTTCTCCAACTCGGCGCCGTCCGCACCACCGACGCCGCCGTTGATCAGCGCCAGCACGTTGTGGCCGATGACCACGTAGGCCACATTCACCTGCACGGTGAACATCGAGGATTCGAATGACATCGCGACCGCGAGTGTCTGATCACCGAGGTTTGCGAAGGACATCGGCGACACCGTCACCTTGCTCACCTCACCGTCAGCATCGGTGCTGGTGAAGGTTGGGCAGTCAGAGAAGGCGTCGGCGATGTGCTGGACGACGTCCGCATCCACCTCGTCCGCGTAGCTCGAGATGGTCTCCGACATGATGGTGCCGAACGCCCC
The DNA here is from genome assembly GCF_054653575.1 of Nocardioides pyridinolyticus. NCBI lineage: Bacteria > Bacillati > Actinomycetota > Actinomycetes > Propionibacteriales > Nocardioidaceae > Nocardioides > Nocardioides pyridinolyticus. The sequence continues at coordinate 182,229 of NZ_BAAIFY010000005.1, forward strand.
TCCCCTGTTGAAGTTCGCCTCCCCCTCAGTGGCCGCATCGCTCGAGCTGTCGTCGAGTGCGTCAATGACCTCTTGGCACCGGGCCGGCTCGATCGTGTCCTCGCTGTCGTCGTCCGCTTCTTCCGGCGACTTTGTCCACCCGCTGGGCAGATCGCCAACTGTCAGGAGCGCGGCATCGATCTGAGCCTCGGTCAGCTGGTCACCCGCCGAGCTCTGAGGAACCGCGGCTTCTTCTTCTCCTGAGGCGTCCGTGCCGCTCGAGGCGGATCCCTTCGGGTCGACAGTCACCGCCCGGTCGGGCCGGTCCTCTCCGCACCCGGCCACTGCACCGGCGAGAACAGCGAACACACCGCAGGCAGCGAGAAATCGGTACATCGGACGGGACACGTGAGCTCCAATTGGTCTAACGCCGGGTGGCTGGACGCTCAACCCTAAGCCAGCGCATGCCGCCATCACCGGAAGAACTCGGCCACGCCGAAGGGCGGCATCATTCCGCCGCTCTATGCGTGCGCGCTCAGGCCACCAGCACCCATCGACCTTCGTCGACCTGCTGATAGGCACCGACCCGCAACCCGAGCAGCGGCGGCGCGCCGGACCGGTAGATGTGCCCGGTGGGGGTGGTGGTCTCGACGAGGTGGCCGGGCGAGGGGCGAGGTCGGGCGCGCCAGCCGGTGGCCTGCTTGGCGTGGTTGCAGGCCTGGCAGAGGCCCTGGCCCTCGTCGGCCGAGGTCGCGCCGCCGGCGGCGATGCCGGTGACGTGGTCGCGGTGACGGATCGGGGCGTTGCACCAGGGGTTGCGGCAGAACTGGTCGCGGAGGTCGAGGAACGCGCGGAGCTGGCCGCGGAAGAGCCGCTGGCGGGAGTCCATCGCGACGAGCTCACCGGTCGCCGGGTGGGTGTAGAGGCGGCGCAGCCAGACGCGGGAGCCGGCGTCGAGGGAGTCGGCGAGCAGCTCGCGGGCGAGTTCGGCGGGAACCGGTCCGTGGCCGGCGAGGTGGGCGGTGTCGTGGGCACCGGCGAACAGGGCCTGGTCGGTCATGACCAGGCCGAGGGCGACCGGGACGACGGGTCGGCCGCCGACGGTCGGAGCGCCGGTGACGCGCGAGACGAAGGCGTCGGCCATGACCTGTCCTCGGCCACGCCGGTCCCCCGCCGCGATCGCCGAGTCGGCCTCGGCGGCGAGGGCGGCGTACGCCGCCACGGCCTGCGCCACGGGGAGCAGCACGGTCAGGTAGGCCATCGTGTCGGGCGCGGGCCGGACGGTCACGCGGCGCTCGGCCTCGGCCCGGCGGCGGCGCTCGGCCACGGAAGCAGGGTCGAGACGGGCGGCGAGCTTGCGCAGCTCACCGAGCAGGACGCGGTCGGAGTAGCCCTCCAGCGCCTCGGGGTCGCCGGCGATCGCGCGGTCGACGGTGGCGCGGTCCTCGCGGGTCAGGCAGGCCGTCTCGCGGGCGATGAGCGTCGCCCGCCACTCCGGGATGCGGCCGGCGCGGAAGGCGGCACGGGTGTGCGGCAGCTCGCGCAGCACGCGGGCGAGGCTCAGGTGCTGCCGGCCGCGGTGCGGCGACTCCCGCCGGGCGAGCGCGACCTGGGCGGTGAGGCCGTGGTCGGACGGGGCCGTCTCGTCGAGGCCGGCCGTGACCTCTGCCTGGGCAGCCTCGGCCGCGCACTTCAGCTCCTCGAGGGCGCGGAGCAGGTCGATCCGCTCGGAGTCCGACATCCCGGCGGCGTCCAGCCCCGCCAGGTGGGCCGTGGTGGCCCCCACCTGGCGGAGCATCGTGTGATGTCTCAGGACATGGGTGACAGTTCTGCATCAGGACTTCGGTGACACCTGATGTGTCAGGACTTCGGTGACACTTGGGGGTTCTTCGGACGTGTTCCGGGTGGTCGGCCGTTGCCGACGTAGCTGATCCCGACGGCGGGTCGGACGTGTTCGGCGAGGATCTCGCCTTGCAGGTCGGTGATGGTGATCTTGTCTCCGGGCTGAGTGCCCTCGGTGATGACGAGGACCTGTTTGAAGGCGTGGTCGACGTCGATCTTGTAGAAGACCTTGTCCACGTGAACGGTGCCGCCGGTGCTGACCTTCCGGATGCGGGTGTCGGCTGGCAGCTCGGCCGGCGGGGGTGGTTGCGGGTGCATGTACCGCTGCGGCACGGGCCGCTCGAACCATGGCTTCTGATCAGTGCTGGGGCGGGGCGGGTTGGCCTTCGGTGTTGCTTCCCATGCCGCCAACGGTGTGACGCGGCCCGGTAGCCCTTGGTGCGGACGTTCGGTGTTGTAGATGTGGTCGAAGGCGTCGACCTGAGCCTGCAGCTCGGCCAGCGACTCGGCAAGCGGCTGCTTGTCGAGGTAGCGGAACAGAGTCTGGTGGAAGCGTTCGTTCTTGCCCTGGGTGGTCGGCTTGTACGGCTTCCCGGTGATCGGCTCGACCCCAAGCCGCGACACGTGGTCGACGAGTTGGCCCAGGTACCCGCGCCGCGAGGGGTTGAGCGCGAGTCCGTTGTCGGACAGCAGCCGTTGCGGGACACCGTGGGCGGCGATGGCCTTGTCGACCACCTTGATCGCGTCCATGACGGTCTCGCCCCAGGCGACGTGGGACGCCACGGCGTAGCGGGAGTGGTCGTCGATGAGCTGGAAGATCACACACTTGCGGCCACCGGTCAGGACGTACTCGGTGGCATCCAGTTGCCAGCACGCGTTCGGGGCCGGGTAGACGAACCGCCGCCAGGCCGAGCGAGGTCGTTTCTTCGGCTCGAGTCGGGCAACGCCAGCCTCGCGGAAGATCCGAGCCAGCGACGCGACCGAGGGCACCACGTCCAGGCCCATCGCGTGCATCTTGTCGTGCACGCTGATCGGCCCGTGGTCCAGCCCGGACGCCTCGAGCGCCGCGCGCACCTGAACCGCTTGGGCCTTGACCGCCTCGGTCAGCTTCGAGGGGCTCGTCTTCGGTCGGCGGGTGCGGGGCTCGAGCACCGCGGCCGGTCCCTCGGTCTTGGCGCGCTTGCGCAGCTCGTAGAACGACTTGCGGGAGATGCCGTGCTCGGCACAGAACGTCGAGACCGCCCCGCGCGGTGCGTCATCGGGCCACTGGGAGATCGCGAGACGGACACGGGGATCGATGGGTTCACTGGCTGCCACCGCCGAAGCCTCGGGGCAGAAGTGTCACCACCAAGACGATTTAAAGTGTCACCGATGTCCTGATGGAGATTCGTCACCGATGTCCTGCGACATGACAAAAGACCGGTCAAGGGGTGGGGTATGACCCCGAAGCAGGGTATGGACAGCCTCGCGACCGCGGGAGCAGGGTGCTGGAATGACCCGTCTCGGAACCCTCCTCCTGTCCACCGCGCTCGCCGCGAGCACTCTCGCCGCCGTCCCGGCGCACGCCGGCTCCGGCCCTCACGGCGACCACCACGCCGGGAAGCTCTCCTGGCACGAGACCGTCGTCGATGCCGACCAGAGCTTCCGCGGTCTCGACGCCGTCGGCCGGCGTAAGGCGTGGGTGGCGGGTGGCAGCGCGACCGAGGGTCGCCCCGGGAAGGTGTTCCGCACGACCGACGGCGGGCGGACCTGGGAGGACGTCAGCCCCGAGGGCACCGAGGGGCTGCTGTTCCGCGACATCGAAGCGAACAGCGCGCGGAGGGCGGTGGTCCTGGCCGTCGGCCCGGGCGATGCGTCGCGGATCTACAAGACGACCGACGGTGGGGCGACCTGGGACGCGGTCTTCGTCAACGACGATCCCGCGGCGTTCTACGACTGCATGGCGTTCTACCCCGGCGGCCGGCGCGGACTGGTCGTGAGCGATCCGGTCGACGGCAGGTTCCGCATTCTCGCGACCGAGGACTTCGGGCGCTCCTGGACCGTGCTCCCGGTCGGGGCGATGCCGGACGCGCCGACGGAGTACGGATTCGCCGCCAGCGGTGACTGCCTCGTGACGACCGGCCGCTCGGCGTACTTCGGGTCGGGCGGCGGCGCCGCGCGCATCTTCCGGTCCGACGACTTCGGCCGCACCTGGACCGCGGCGGACTCCACGATCCCCCCTGGCGACGCGGCCGGGGTCTTCGCCCTCGCCTTCCGTACGCCGGAGAGGGGCGTCGCCGTCGGCGGCGACTTCGCGGACCCGGCAGACGGAGCGGACGCCGTCGCGACCACGCACCAGGGCAACACGTGGCGCAACGCCGGTGACCTGACGCACCTCGGCGAGGACGTCGCCTACCTGCCCGGCCGCCGCCACCGGCTGGTCGTGACCGGGGAGTCGGGCGAGGTCATGGGCACGAGCGTCAGCCTCGACGGCGGCCGCAGCTGGAAGCAGATCAGCGAGACCGGCTACCACGCGCTCGAGTGCACCGAGGACGGGTCCTGCTGGGCGGCGGGCGGCGATGGCCGGGTGGGGCGGGTCAGCCGCTGACACGCGCCCCACCCGGCGCACGGACCGATCAGTCGTGGTCGATCCAGGGCGTGAAGCCGTTCTTCTTGCCCACCCAGTCGACCAGCCCGCGGGAGCTGCCGTCGGTACGGGTGCCGGACACGCGCACCGCGACGCGGACGGCGTCCGGGTCGCCGACGCCGGGGCGGTGGAGGCGGATGCGGACGTTGTCGTGGCGGTAGTCGACCCGCATCAGGTAGTCCGCGTGGCGGAGAGGCTGGCCCCACTGCCGGCGGCCGAAGCCCTCGGTGTCCATCAGCGTGTAGTCGGTGCCGGCGTAGAAGCCGCCGACGAAGACGTACTCCGGGCCCCGGTCGGTGCGGTCGGTGTCGAGGTAGACGACGCCGGCCGAGCCGGTGTCCGGGTCCCGCCGCAGGTTGTGGTGGTGGGTGGTGATGTCGATGCTCTCCCCCGCGTTGCGGACCGACAGCGACAGCACGTCGGACCCGTGGTGGGTGTCCTCGGGGTCGTCGATGCCGTACCGCTCGGCGTTCGCCGGTCCGGCGAGCACGATGGGGAGGGCGGCGGCCGCCAGGGTTGCGGCGGCGATGGGGGTGCGCATGGTGCGTCTCGTTCTCTCGTGTGAAGGGGTTCGTCGCGGGTCATACGCACGAGGAGCGAGGGCGGTTGCATCGCCCGGGTGGACTAGGCCTGTTCGTAGTCGACCCTCGAGTCGGAGTCGGCGGAGATGCGCGCCCGGGCAGGAAAGTTGCGGCCGCCGCCTGTGAGGATGCCTCCATGGACAGGACCGTGGGGTGCGAGCTCGTCGTCACCGCTCACAGCGAGGCCGAGGTGGAGCTCCAGGTCGCCGTGGCGCGTACGCCGGGCCTGGAGGTCACCGAGCGGCTGACGCTGCTCCACGAGGGGCGTGAGCTGCCCACCGTCGAGGTGGCCACCCCGCACGACGGCCGCCTGCACCTGGTCACGCTGCCGGAGGGCGCCACGCAGGTGTCCTACGAGGCGCGGGTGCGCGGGGTCGCCGAGGTGCCGGACCCGTCGCTGGCCGAGATCTCGCTCTATCGCCGGCCCAGCCGCTACGTGCAGTCGGACACGCTGGGCAACTTCGCGGCGGCCGAGTTCGCCGGCCTGCGCGACGCCGAGCTGCTCACGGCGGTCTCGTCGTGGGTCGGCACACGCCTGTCGTACGTCCCCGGCAGCAGCGGGCCGACCGACGGCGCGACCGAGACGCTGCTGGCCGGCGCCGGCGTGTGCCGCGACTACGCCCACCTCGTGATCGCGCTGCTCCGGGCGCTCGACGTCCCGGCGCGGCTCACCGCCGTCTACGCGCCGGGCTGCGACCCGATGGACTTCCACGCGGTCGTCGAGGCGTACGTCTCCGGCGGCTGGTACGTCGTCGACGCGACCGCCCTCGCCCCGCGCTCCTCGCTCGTGCGGATCGCGACCGGGCGCGACGCCGCCGACACGGCGTTCATGACCACGAACTCCGGCCGCACCGACCTCGACTCGACCCGGGTCACCGCCGTCGCCGACGCGGGGCTGCCCGACGACGACCTGGACAAGCTGGTCAGCCTGCGCTGACCGAGGTCAGCCCGGTCCCACCACCGCGAGGATCTCGGGCTTGGTGAACACGTGCGCGGCGACCGCGCGGACGTCCTCGAGCGTGACGGCGTCGATGCGGTCCATGACCTCGTCGATGCTGAGCAGCTCGTCGTGGACGAGCTCGGCCTTGCCGAGCCGCGACATGCGGGAGGCGGAGTCCTCGAGCCCGAGGACGAGTCCGCCGCGCAGCTGGCCCTTGCCGCGGGCGAGCTCCTCGGCGGTGAGGCCGGAGGCGGCGACCTTCGCGAGCTCGTCGCGAACGACGGACAGCACCTCGTCGAGCTTCGACGGCAGGCAGCCGACGGAGACGCCGACCAGTCCGGAGTCGGCGTGGTGGGAGGCGAAGGAGAAGACGGAGTACGCCAGGCCGCGGTGCTCGCGGACCTCCTGGAAGAGCCGCGAGGAGGTGCCGCCGCCGAGCGCGGTGTTGAGCACGCCGAGCGCGAAGCGGCGGGGGTCGTCGCGGACCAGGCCCTCCATGCCGAGGACGACGTTGACCTGCTCGAACGGCCGGGTGGTCGCCAGGACGCCGGGCGTGACCCTCTTGCGCGCGCCGTGCCGCGGGGCGACCGGTGCGGCGGTGCCGGCCAGCCAGTCGTGGCGGCCGAACGCCTTCTTCACCTGGCGCACGAGCGCGGCGTGGTCGACGTTGCCGGCGGCCGCGATGACGACGTTCGAGGGCGTGTAGTGGCGCCGGTAGAAGCGCTTGATCTGCGCGCGCGACAGGGCCTGGATGGATCGATGGGTGCCGGCGATCGGGCGGCCCAGCGGCGAGTCGCCCCAGGCCTGCTCGGCGAACAGGTTGTGCACGACGTCGTCGGGGTCGTCGTCGTGCATCGCGATCTCGTCGAGGATCACGTCGCGCTCGGCCTCGACGTCCTCGGCGTCCAGCGTCGACGCGGTGATCATGTCGCCGAGGACGTCGACCGCGAGCGGCAGGTCCTGGTCGAGCACCCGCGCGTGGAAGCAGGTGTACTCCTTCGCGGTGAACGCGTTGAACTCACCGCCGACCGCGTCGAGCGCGATCGAGATGTCCAGCGCGGACCGCTCCCCCGTGCCCTTGAACAGCAGGTGCTCGAGGAAGTGCGAGCAGCCGTGCAGGGCCGGCGACTCGTCGCGCGAGCCGACGCCGACCCACACGCCGATGGCCGCGGACCGGACGCCCGACTGCTGCTCGCTGATGATGCGCAGCCCCGAGGGCAGGGTGGTACGCCGGACGCGGGCCGTGACCTGCCCGTCCGTGTCCCGCTCGGTGAAGAGCGTCCGGGAAACGGCCGACCGGCCAGCAGGAGCCTGCTGGCCGGTCGCCGTGTTGCGTCGTGATGCCAGAGGGATCAGGACTCCTCGGTGGCCTCGGTGTCGTCGGAGTCGGCGACGGCCTCCTCGGAGGACGCCTCCTCGTCGACGACCGGGACCAGCGACAGCTTGCCGCGGTCGTCGATCTCGGCGATCTGGACCTGGACCTTCTGACCGACCGACAGGACGTCCTCGACGGCCTCGACGCGCTTGCCACCGGCGAGCGAGCGGAGCTTGCTGATGTGCAGCAGCCCGTCCTTGCCCGGGAGCAGCGAGACGAACGCACCGAAGTTCGTCGTCTTCACGACGGTGCCGAGGTAGCGCTCGCCGACCTCGGGCATCGTCGGGTTGGCGATGGCGTTGATCGCGGACCGGGCGGCCTCGGCGGCCTCACCGTTGGTGGCACCGATGTAGATGGTGCCGTCGTCCTCGATCGAGATCGAGGCGCCGGTGTCGTCCTGGATCTGGTTGATGACCTTGCCCTTGGGGCCGATGACCTCGCCGATCTTGTCGACCGGGATGTTGATCGTGATGATCCGCGGGGCGTGGACCGACATCTCCTCGGGCTCGTCGATGGCCTCGGCCATCACGTCGAGGATCGTCATGCGGGCGTCGCGCGCCTGCTGCAGCGCCTGCGCGAGCACCTCGGCGGGGATGCCGTCGAGCTTGGTGTCGAGCTGGAGCGCGGTCACGAACTGGCGGGTGCCGGCGACCTTGAAGTCCATGTCGCCGAACGCGTCCTCGGCGCCGAGGATGTCGGTCAGCGCGACGTACTGGGTCGAGCCGTCGATCTCGCCGGACACGAGGCCCATCGCGATCCCCGCGACCGGCGCCTTCAGCGGCACACCGGCCTGGAGCAGCGACAGCGTCGAGGCGCAGACCGAGCCCATCGAGGTCGAGCCGTTGGAGCCCATGGCCTCGGAGAGCTGGCGGATGGCGTACGGGAACTCCTCGCGCGTCGGGAGCACCGGCAGCAGCGCACGGCGCGCGAGCGCCCCGTGGCCGACCTCGCGGCGCTTCGGCGAGCCGACGCGGCCGGTCTCACCGGTGGAGAACGGCGGGAAGACGTACTTGTGCATGTAGCGGCGGTGCGTCTCCGGGGAGAGCGTGTCGAGCTGCTGCTCCATCTTGAGCATGTCCAGCGTGGTGACACCCAGGATCTGGGTCTCGCCGCGCTCGAACAGCGCCGAGCCGTGGACGCGCGGGATCACGCCGACCTCGGCGTGCAGCGGGCGGATGTCCTCCAGGCCGCGGCCGTCGATGCGGACCTTGTCGCGCAGGATGCTCTCGCGAACGAGCTGCTTGTTCAGCGAGCGGAACGCCGCGCCGATCTCCTTCTCGCGGCCCTCGAACTGCTCGGCGAGCTTCGCGAGGACCTCGTCCTTGAGCTCGTCGGTGCGGTCCTGACGCTCCTGCTTGTCCGCGATCTTCATCGCCGCGGCGAGGTCGGACTTCGCCGCGGCCTCGACGGCCTCGAAGACGTCGTCCTCGTAGTCGAGGAAGATCGGGAACTCCTGGACCGGCTTGGCGGCCACGTTGGCGAGCTCCTGCTGCGCCTCGACGAGTTGCTTGATGAAGGGCTTGGCGGCGTCGAGGCCACCGGCCACGACCTCCTCGGTCGGCGCGGTGGCGCCACCGTGGACCAGCTCGATCGTGCGCTCGGTCGCCTCGGCCTCGACCATCATGATCGCGACGTCGCCGGACTCGGTGACGCGGCCGGCCACGACCATGTCGAAGACGGCGTCCTCGAGCTGGCTGTGGGTCGGGAACGCGACCCACTGGCCGTCGATCAGCGCGACGCGGACGCCGCCGACCGGGCCGGAGAACGGCAGGCCGGAGAGCTGGGTGGACATCGACGCGGCGTTGATCGCGAGGACGTCGTAGGGCTGGTCGGGGTCGAGCGCCATGACGGTGATGACGACCTGGACCTCGTTGCGCAGGCCCTTCTTGAAGGTCGGGCGCAGCGGGCGGTCGATGAGGCGGCAGGTGAGGATCGCGTCCTCGCCCGGGCGACCCTCGGACCGGAAGAACGAGCCGGGGATCTTGCCCGCGGCGTACATCCGCTCCTCGACGTCGATCGTCAGGGGGAAGAAGTCGAAGTGGTCCTTGGGGTGCTTGCCGGCGGTCGTGGCCGACAGCAGCATCGTGTCGTCGTCGAGGTAGGCGGTCACGGCGCCGGCGGCCTGCCGGGCCAGGAGGCCACTCTCGAACTTGATCGTGCGGGTGCCGAACTTGCCGTTGTCGAGGGTGGTCTCGACGGCGTGGATGACGGGTTCAGTCAAGGGTTTGTCCCTGTTCTGCTCGCGGAGCGATCCGCGGCGTCCCGCGCAGAGTGCCGGTCTTCGATCGAGGCCCGCAGAGCTGCGCTCTGAGAGCCACTACCGAGGACCGAGCCGAGGACGGCGGGTCGCTCCTGGTGTTCAGATGTACTTCATCGGTGAATCTATCGCCCTCGTGTTCGGGCGATAAAGCGTGAAGGGCCCACCGGAGGCGGGCCCTTCACGAGCAATCAGCGGCGGAGGCCGAGACGCTCGACGATCGAGCGGTAGCGGTCGATCTCCGTCTTCTGCAGGTAGTTCAGCAGCCGGCGGCGCTGGCCGACCAGCAGGAGCAGGCCACGACGGCTGTGGTGGTCGTGCTTGTGCTGCTTGAGGTGGTCGGTGAGGTGGCTGATGCGGTGGCTGAGCAGCGCGATCTGCACCTCCGGCGAGCCGGTGTCGCCCTCGGTCGTGGCGTACTCGGCGATGATCTTCTTCTTGGTCTCCGCGTCGGTACCGATCGACATGCGGGCTCCTTCCCGGCTCTTGCGAGCACAGTGTCCGTTGCGCGGTGCTCCGGGCCGGATGCCCGGGGCGCTCTCTGTCCGCGGCCGTTCTGACGGCGTGCTGCCTCCCCCACCTGGGTGGAGGCAACCTGAGAACTCTAGCGCGCGCGTGGGCCACCCACCCAATCCAGGGAAGGCCCCGTGTGATCATGCTCGGGTGATGCGACGTCTCGGAGTCATCCTCGCGCTGGCGCTGGCCACCAGCGTGCTGGCCGCGCTGCCCGCCCCCGCACAGTCAGCCCCCCACGACCCGTCGTGGGCCCGGCTGGTGCCGGACGCGACCACGCAGGTCGTGCGGACCGTGTCGAGCCGGCAGCACTGCCGCCAGCGCTGGTGCACGGTCACCCAGGCGTGGGAGAAGGACGCCGAGGGCCGGTGGTGGAAGGTTCGGGAGTTCCGCTCCACGATCGGCCGCAACGGGTGGGGCAAGCAGCGCGAGGGCGACGGCCGCTCCCCCAACGGCGTCTACGAGATCAAGGTGACCTTCACGACCGGGCGGGCCAACCCGGGACGGATGCCGTGGAAGCAGCGCAAGCCCACGTCGGTCGTCACCAGCGCGGCCGGGCCGAACTACAACACCTGGCTGGAGGTCCGCGGCGTCACCAGCGGCGACCGCCCGTCGATGCGCTCGGGGTGGGTCGTCGACTACAACTTCGTCCGCCTACGACCCGGGGCCGGGCCCGCACCGGTGCAGGGCAAGGGCAGCGGGATCTTCTACCACACGTCGAAGCCCGGGTCCCCGTGGGCGCCGACCGCCGGCTGCACCCAGGTCGGCAACCCGCAGAAGATGCGCTGGCTCCTGAAGTGGCTGCGCCCGGGCGCCCATCCGCGGGTCGTGCACAACCGCTGAGAGTGGGTACTTGCCGCCCGTGGACCCGGACAAGCAGTACGAGGTCGTCGACCGCATCGCCGAGGCCGTGCAGGAGCGTGGGCTGCGGATCGCCGCGGCGGAGTCGCTCACGAGCGGACGTCTGATGTCCCGCCTGGGAGCCGGCTCGGGCGCGTCCGAGTGGTTCGCCGGCGGCGTCGTGGCCTACGACGAAGAGGTGAAGTTCGAGCTGCTCGAGGTCGACCGCGGGCCCGTGATCACCGCGAAGTGCGCCCGGCAGCTCGCCATGGGCGTGGCCGGCCTGCTCGGCGCCGACGTCGCGGTCGGCATCACCGGGTGCGGCGGCCCGGACCCCGAGGAGGGCCAGCCGCCCGGGACGATCTACGTCGCGGTGTCGTCGGAGGACGGCATCCGCGAGGAGCACCACGTGCTCGAGGGTGGCGACGACCCCGACCAGGTGCTCGACGACGCCACCGGGGTGGCGCTCGCGCTCCTGGCCGAGGTCGTCGACGGCTCCTGAACGTCAGACGGCCGGCGGGTCGTGCCGCTCGACCACGGTGGTCGAGCTGTTGCGGCGCGAGGCCGTCGCGGCGGTGAGGACGATCGCCAGCGCGCCCACGGCGGCCAGGATCCAGCCGACCATGGTGAGGTCGACGTCAGCGATGTTGTCGGTCACGGCCAGCGCGAGGATCAGGCCCAGCGCCAGCATGAAGATTCCCACTCCGTATCCCATGCCCGGGTTATCCCCCGTGTCGGCGGGGCGAAACGCCCGGGCGGCGACGGCCGCCGTCGCCCTCCTGAGTCGCGACAACATTCCCTCACCCGGAAGGGGGTACGTTCGAACCATGCCAGCCGATCGGCGCGCGCTGGCCGAGCGAATGGCGGAAGCCGCGCGTCAGCTCCAGGACGAGGCCACCACCCAGACGACGATGGAGGTGGCCGTCCGGCTGGCCGTCGAGAACGTGCGCGGCTGCGACTTCGCCGCGTTCTCGATCGTGCGGCGGGGCCGGAGGCTGGAGACCCCGGCGTACACCAGCGAGACCGCGCTGGCGGGCGACCTGCTCCAGTACGAGCTCGGCGAGGGCCCCTGCGTCGACGCCGCGTGGGAGGAGCGGCTGGTGCACTCGGGCGACCTGAGCAGCGACCGACGCTGGCCGACCTGGGCGCCGCGCGTGGTCCGGGACCACGGCGTTCACAGCATCCTCTGCCTCCAGCTCTTCACCCACTCCGACTCCCTCGGCGCGCTCAACCTCTACTCGACCACGCCGGACGCCTACGCCCGCGACGACCTCGACGACGGCCTGGCGCTCGCCGCGCACGTGGCGATCGCGATGGCGGCGTCCCTCAACCGCGCGGACCTGAACGCGGCCATCGACAGCAGGACCGTCATCGGCCAGGCGACCGGCATGCTCATGGAGCGCTACCGCCTCGACCAGACCACCGCCTTCGCGCTGCTCTCGCGGGCCAGCTCCAACACCAACACCAAGGTCCGCGACCTGGCGCGCGAGCTCGTCGAGACCGGCCACATCGCCGCCATCGAGAGGACCGTCGGGGTCCAGTCGCACGTTCGACCGACCCGGGGCCGGTGACCCGGGTTCGGTGACCTCACCCCGGTGACACCTCCTCGTGGGACTGCCGGGTCCCCTGCCCCGCGCCCTTCACTGGTCGCCACCACACGGCTTCCGGGCAGAGAGGACAGTGCGATGACCCAGGCGTCGACCGAGTTCGAGGACGAGTACGAGCTCGAGGAGGAGTACGAGGACGAGGCGTTCCTCGGCGGGATCGCCAAGATCGCCGGCTCGCTGCTCGGCGAGGAGGAGTACGAGTTCGAGGACGAGCTGGAGGGCGAGTTCGAGGACGAGTTCGAGATGGAGCTCGAGTCGGAGTTCGAGGACGAGCTGGAGGGCGAGTACGAGGCCGAGGACGAGTGGGAGCTCGAGGCCGAGGACGAGTACGAGCTCGAGTCGGAGTTCGAGGACGAGCTCGAGGAGGAGTACGAGGACGAGGCGTTCCTCGGCGGCCTGGCGAAGATCGCCGGCTCACTGCTCGGCGAGGAGGAGTACGAGTTCGAGGCGGAGTCCGAGGAGGAGTACTTCTTCAAGAAGATCGGCCGGGCGCTGCGCAAGGTGCCCTTCCGCAAGATCATCAAGTTCGCGGCGCCGAAGCTCGCGACCGTCTTCGGCGGGCCCGCGGCCGGCATGCTCGCGAAGGCCGTGACCTCGCAGCTCGAGGGCGAGTTCGAGGACGAACTCGAGGGCGAGCTGGAGGAGATGGCCACGGCGCCGGTGTCGTCGGCGCAGGCCGAGGCCGAGTACCTCGCCGCTCGCGCCTCCGCGACCGAGTCCGAGTCGGAGGCGGAGAGCTTCATCGGCTCGGCGGTGTCGCTGTCGATCAGCCCCCGCGAGCGGCAGGAGCTCGAGCAGCTGCTCCCGAGCCTGCTCCGCGGCGCCTCGGTCCTGACCCAGGTCCTGCACCGCAACCGCAGCTCCCGGCAGGGACTGCGCCTGGTGCCCGGCATCGTCGGCTCGACGGCCAGCACCCTGGCCCGGCTCCAGTCATCCGGCCGCCGGCTCACGCCGGCCGACGTCGGCACCGTGCTCGGCGCGAGCGCCAACCGGGTGATGACCGACCCGCGCTGGCAGCGCTCGGTCGCCCGCCGACACGCACGCGGCCTGGCGCACGTCCACCGTCGCCGCCGCCACGGCCACCGGCGCCCGGGCGGCTACCGGAGCTACCGCGGCTACGCCCGACGCCCCGGCGCCCGGGTCGCCGTCGCCCGTCGCGGCCGCCCGGTGACGGTGCGCCGCCGTCCCACGAACGTCCGCACGGTCCGTGCCGGCACCCGGGTCGGGCGTCCGCGTCCCGGCGTGGTCCGGGTCGTCACTCCGGTGCGGGTCCCGGCCAGGAACGGCCGCCCCGCTCGCACGATCAAGGTCGTCAGCGACGTCAAGGTCCCTCGCGGCGCCGTGCCCAGCGGGCGCCCCGTCCCGGTGACCGCCAAGAAGCGGCGCTGAGCGCCCCCACCCCCAGAACGACACCCCCAGAACGACCGAGGAGCAGGAGTCGACATGACCACGCTGAACCACCGCTACCCCGCCATCCAGGGCGAGTTCGAGGACGAGTTCGAGGACGAGTACGAGGACGAGCTCGAGGAGGAGTACGAGGACGAGGCGTTCCTCGGAGCGATCGGGAAGATCGCCGGCTCCCTCCTCGGCGAGGAGGAGTACGAGGACGAGTACGAGCTGGAGTCGGAGGACGAGTTCGAGGACGAGTTCGAGGACGAGGGCGAGGGCGAGCTGGAGTTCGAGTTCGAGGCGGAGGCGGAAGCCGAGATGGAGTCCGAGCTCGAGCTGGAGGACGAGTTCGAGGACGAGGCCGAGGAGGAGGCGGAGGGGTTCGTGAACCCGGTCCGCCGCATCTACCGCGACGCCGAGTCGATGGCCCACCTGGCCGTCCGCGCCGAGCGGGCGCAGAGCGAGGCCGAGGCCGAGGCCTTCATCGGGGCGCTGGTGCCGCTGGCCTCGAGGATCATCCCGCGGGCCGCGAAGCTGATCGCCCGCAACGCCCCGACCCTCGTCAAGGGCGCGAGCAGGATCGTGCGGCAACTGCGGCGCAACCCGCAGACCCGCCGGATGGTGCGCGCCCTGCCGGTCGTGCTCCAGCGCACCGCGCAGAGCCTCGCCGACCAGGCCGCGAACGGACGCGACATCGACGCCACGACCGTGGTCAGCACGCTCGGCCGGATGACCGGGCGCGTGCTGGCTCCGCGGCGCCGGCGCCGCGCCATCCGCGCGGTCAACCACTGGGACCGCCGCTGGCAGCGTCGGGCCCGCTGGAACCGCAGGCACGGCCGGTACCAGCGCATCCACGGTCGCGGCGTACGACGCCCGTACGGGCGTCCGGTGCGTCGCCCGGTGACCCGGCGGCCGCAGGCGGCCCGCCGTGTCCGCCGTCGCTGAGCGGGTCGGCTCCCGCCAGCCCGTGCCTGTCGCTCGGGTGCGGAGGGCCGACCCCGCACCCGGGCGTGCCGCGGTCCCCGCCCGGCAGACCCCACTGGTGTCGTTCGCCACCGGCCAGGGCGTCAACGTCCGCCGACACCTCGACGCGCTGCGCGACTTCCGCCGGACCGAGTTCGGGACCTCGCCCGCGCGGCCGTCCGAGGCGCACATCCAGGCGGTCAACGAGCTGCTGGCCCGGCTGCGCCGGCCGCTGGAGAGGGCGGTCGCCGACGTCGAGCGGACCGGCCGGGCCGCGGCTCGCAACCCGGGCTCGGTGGACCTGGCCGAGCTGCTGCGGCGCAAGTCCAAGGCGCACGACTGGGTGCGGGCCACCGAGCGGGTCTGGGACTTCTACTTCGAGCTGTTCGGACAGCGGCAGGGCGCCTTCGGGGACTGGCTCTACGCCTGCGACAAGATCGCCCTCGACTGCTATCAGCACGTGCACATGCACCTGGGGAAGGCCCGCTCGATCCCGAGCCCGGCGCCGTTCGCCTACATGCGCACGGGGTTCAGCCCGGCGACCTACCGGCGCAACATCCCGCTCCGGAAGCTCGGCCGCCAGCTCAACCCGTTCCCGCTGGTGCAGCTCCCCTATCACCGGATGGTCAACCCCTGGACGATGGGGGCGATCCTCCACGAGGTCTGCCACAACCTCCAGAACGAGCTCGAGCTGGAGAACGCGATCCCGCGCACGATGTACCGCGCGCTGATCGCCGACGGGATGCCGCGGCCGGTCGCCCGGACGTGGGCCCGGTGGAACCGCGAGATCTTCGCCGACCTGATGGGCTGCATGCTCGGGGGCGAGGCGTTCGTCGCGTCGCTCATGGACGTCATCGGCCGCAGCCCCGAGCAGGTGCTGGCGTTCTCGCCGCACGGCGTGCACCCCACGCCGTACCTGCGCACGGGCATCTCCACCCACCTGCTGCGCCGGATGGGCTTCGCCGAGATCGGCGCCGAGTACGACCGGATCTGGAAGCGGCTCTACCCGACGACCGCCGGGACCACGATCCCCCGCCCGATGCTCGCCACCCAGCGCGAGGCGACCCAGATCGTCGTCGACTCGATCTGCTACACGAGGTTCCCCTCGCTCGGCGACCGGTCGCTGCGCCAGGTGATCACCTTCGAGCCGCGGCAGCAGGCCATGATCGAGGAGGCGGCCGGCCGCCTCGCCAAGGGCATCGACCCCGGCGTGGTGCCGGAGCGCTTCCTCATCGGTGCCGTCCGGATCGCCGTCGACCGCGGGCTGACCGCGCCCGACACCGCGATGCGCAACTTCTACCAGGCGCTGACGGGGAGCTGACCATGACGATGTCCGCCGCGCTCCAGGACCTGCGCACGTCGACCTCCCGCCTGTCCGAGGCCGTCACCGAGCTGGTCATGATCGCTCACGAGGACCGGCCCGCGGGCAGCGAGGTCGCCGCCGTCGACGTGTTCGGCGAGCAGGTCTCCGAGCTCCAGGCGTCGGTGGTGCTCGCGGTCCACGAGCTGGCGCGGATCGACGGTCCCGTCCAGATCGCCGACCGGATGGCCTTCGTCGACGGCGCGATCGCGGCCGCGGCGCGGCGCTACTGGCGCGACCTGCGCTCGTACGACGCCACCGCGGCCATGCGCCAGGCGGCCCGCCGCGGCGGGCCGGACTGGCGGGCCTGGCAGGTCAGCATCGAGCAGTCCCAGGAGCGCTGCGAGCAGCCGCTCGAGGAGGCGATCACGGGCACCCGCGCCGTGTGGCAGGAGATCGCCGAGCTGGTGTCGATCTGGCTCGCCCACCCGCTCACGCACGAACCCGCACACGAACCCACGCACGACGCCGGTCTGCCGGCAGCCGAGAACACCAGGAGGAGCACATGAGCTCGAAGTCATCCGGCCACATCCCCGTCGTCGGCGTCGACCAGGCCTTCCCGACGCTGGTCGGCTCGCCGACCGGGTCGGGGTCGACCGCCCTCGCCGACCAGGGCCCGCAGGTCCGGGCCGCGATCCGGGACGTGCTCGGCGTGCGCAGCCGCGTGGAGGACCCCAAGGCGTTCACCGACGCGCTCACCGCCGCCTTCCGGCTCTTCCACGTCGAGGGGCACACCGCGTCGGAGTTCGTGCCGCGGGGCTACGCCGTCCAGGCCGACCTCGGCGCCGTCACCGGAGGCCAGGCGTCGCTCTACCGGCGGGCGACCCTCTCCCGCACCGAGATCCTCCGGATCCTCGACGGGCTCGTGCCGCTCCGGGTCGACGGGGACCAGCAGGACATGGACGCCTACCGGACGATCGTGCGGAACGCCGTGCAGAACCTCGTCGACGAGCTCGGCGCACCGGGCGGCCCCCGGGTCGCGATGGTCGACGCCTACCTGACCGGCCTGCTGGGGACCGACCCCCACCGCGACCCGGACCGGATCGGCGGCCAGCTCGGCGCGCTGCGCGACCGGTTCGGCCTGATCGACGACAACGTCAACACGATCGAGGAGGAGGGGCTGCGCACGGCGTACTGGACGCTCGTCGACATGACGCGCGACCTCAACCGGGCGTGGGACAGCCAGCGCGACCACTTCACCGGCGGCTCCGGTGCCGGCTTCCTCGGCACCCAGCTGATCCTCATCAGCCGGCTGATGGAGGCCGCCGCGGACCAGGTCGACGAGCTCGAGGCCGTCCTCGACTCGGTGCTGATCCCGCAGTCGGAGCGGCAGACGATCCTGCTGCACGAGCAGTCGAACCTGACCCTCGACGGCCTGCTGACCTGGTTGCACGTCTTCCTCGCCGAGGAGGGCCGGCACCTGGCCCAGGACGCGGGCCGCGACGGCATCGTGTCCGCGCTGGCGCCGACCGCGGTCGCGCTCGCCGAGACCTTCAAGCACGCGCTGGCCGACCCGATCGTGCCGGGCAACGCGGTCGAGGGACTCGTGCCGATCCGCTACCTGCGGGCCGGCTGCTGCCGCAGCTGGCCGCCGGGGATGCGCTCGGCTCGGGTCACGATCGCGGTGTCCAGCCTGTGCCGGCTGCTCATGGAGCTGGCGGGACGCGCCCAGAGCATCGGCCGCTGGGCCGGCGTGATCGTGATCGACGTGGCGGTCTCGCGGATGCGGCACAACATCGACGCGAGCAACCGCCCACCGCGCGGCGCGCTCAACGTGGAGTTCCGCGGGCTCAACCTCCGGCCCCACTTCATCCCGGCGTTCGTCACGCTGGCGGCCCGCCAGCGGGGCGAGGAGCAGTGCCGCGCGGAGAACCTCGGCACGGAGGACCTCATCCGGCCGCTGGAGCTCTCGGCGACCGGGGACGGCGAGAGCGTGTCGGCCGTCTTCGACTACGCCGAGGTCTCCTCGATCTTCGACGAGGCCGGCATCTACGACGTTCCCGAGGCCGGTCTCGTGCTGCCGGCCACCGACGTGCCGATCGCGCTCATCGACTCCGAGACCGCGCGCGTCGTGCACGCGCCGTGGCCGAAGGCCTGGCCACGCCTGGTCCGCGCCGACCACCCCAACCCGCCGAACGCCGACGGCTACCGGCTCCCGATGGTCGACGACCGGCGGGCGCCGGAGGTCCACGACTACCGCTTCCGCGACCCGGTCGGGCGGGTCATCGACTCGATCGCCGACCCCGACGGCTCCGACGACCTCCTCTCGGACGTCTCGGACCTCGTGGAGCGGGTCGCCGAGCGGTTCGACGGCAAGACGGGGGGCAGCCGGGCGCGGGTGACCCAGTCGCCGTTCGTGCCGGTGACGATGCCGTCCGGCGCGGAGGCGAAGGAGACCACGGCCAAGAAGGCCGCCGCCAGGACCACCGCGAAGACCGCCAAGACCGCCAGGACCACCGCGAAGACCGCCAAGACCGCCAAGACCGCCGCCAAGAAGGCCCCCGCCACGAAGGCCACGGCCACCAAGCAGGGAGGCCAGTGACATGTTGACCGAGAAGGAGTACCAGGAGCGGATCGACCGGATCCACGCGCTCCGCGAGCAGGTGGCCGACCGGCTCTCGGGGAGCCTGGTGTCGAACCCCGCGCTGGCCGAGGAGATCAACGGCCAGATCGACCACCTCGTCGACGCGGCGGTCCGCGCCGACGAGGCGGGCGACCCGCCACCGGACCTCGGGCTCGCGTCGCTGGTCGGCATCGGCCCGGAGGCGGCCACGCACTTCGGCCAGACGCTGACGACGCACGGCGTCGTGCCGTACGACGACAACGTCAACTCCGAGCGCATCGTCGCCGTCGGCGACCTGTACTACCTGTACCAGCACGAGGCGATCGGCGTGTTCAAGGTCGTGCAGAAGCTCAAGGAGCTGTTCGAGTCCGGCGCCGTCCGGCTGTCGAGCGGACCCGGCGCGTACCGGCTCTACCAGTTCGACCGTCGTGACGTGCTGCGCTACACACGCAGGGACCGGCGGGACGCCTACCGGCGGGTGCTCGGCTACGGCAAGGGCCTCGGGTCCGCGCAGAGCCGCCCCAACACCGACTTCCACCTGCTGTTCGGGCACTTCGTCAACCAGGTCACGCTGTTCTGGCGCGACAAGCGGATCTCGGACGTGATCCGCGAGCGGGCGCTCGACCCGAGCTTCGGCTCGATCGCGGTCGTCCGGCGCTCCGGGCTCGACCTGCGCAACAACCTGAAGTTCACCTCGTTCGGTCACCTCAACGTGCTGCGCATCGAGGTCATGCAGGTGCTCGAGGAGTGCTTCCGCATCCTGGGCTCCGAGGACGTCAAGGACCTGTTCGGCGCCGACAACGCGTGGGACGTCGTGGACGAGGTCCTGATCCGCTACTTCGACGAGCGGCTCCAGAGCTCGCCGCGGCAGCGGATGGCCGTCACCGGCCGGGAGGTGCTGCGCTGGCTCGCCGGCCCGCACATCCTGGAGACCTCGCGCGGCGAGTTCGAGACGCTGCTCATGGACATCGCCGAACCCGCCGAGGAGTGGTTGACCTCCGCTCAGGCGATGATGCTCGCCCGGCGTACCGGCTCCGACCGGGTGCTCCCCTGGGAGCAGCTCGGCCAGTCCGGCGTCGCTGTCCCGGTCGCCGAGCGGAGCCCGGTCACGGTCCCGCCGATCGTGCAGCCGCGGCGGGTCGCGCCGCCGGTGTACCCGAGACGCGGGGGGCGCGGCACCTACCGGGGCAGCCGGGGCGGCGTCCCGCGCCAGCGGGTCCGCCGCTGACCCATGGACGCCCGGCTCGGTGCGGTCCGCAGCGCCGCTGCGCGGTCCGCGCCGGCCGCCCTCGGGGACCTCGAGGCGTGGCTGCGGATCCCGTCCGTGAGCCGGTCGCCCGCGGTCGGCCGGGCCGCGGACTGGGTGACCACCCGGCTGCGCCACCACGGGGCAGAGGTACGGCGGCTGCCGGGCCCCGTCGTCGTCGCCCGCACCCGCGGGCGCGGCGGCGCCACCAGCGTGGTCTACGGCCACCTGGACGTGAAGCCGCCCGGGCCGGGCTGGACGACACCGCCGTTCCGTCCGGTCCGGCTCGGGCACCGGCTGCAGGCGCGGGGCGCCAGCGACGACAAGGGGCAGCTGATGTCCCACCTCGTGGCGCTGGCGGCGTGGGCGGCGGCCGGCGGACCGCCGGGTGACGTCGTCACGATCATCGACGGGGCCGAGGAGGTCGGCAGCCCGGGGCTCTCCCGGGCGCTGGCCGGCCTCGGGGAACCGGTCGCGGGCGTGGTCGTCGTCGACACCCGGTCCGCCGGCCGCCGCCGTCCCACCGTGACGCTGTCGCAGCGCGGCGCCGTGCCGGTGCGCCTGGTCGTCGATGTCGGGGGCCGGCCCGTGCACGCGGGACGGCTGGGCGGCGCGGTCGTGGACCCGACCCTCCTCCTGGCGGGTCTGCTGGTCCGCGCCGCCCGGGTCCTCGACGACCTGCCGCTCCCTCCCCCGCCCTGGCCGGCCCAGCCCTCCGCCGCGGCGGTCCGGGCCGCCGCCGGCGGGCGGGCCGTCCACGCGTCCGACGTCGTCGGGCTCGCCACCCGACGCGGCGTGCTGACCGTCAACCGGATGCACGCCTCCGCCGCCCCCGGCGCCGTGCCCACCCGCGCGACGGCGCTCGTGGACGTGCGGGTACCGCCCGGCTGCTCCCCCGCCGTCGCGCTGGCCCGTCTCGAGCGGGCGCTGCGGCGCGAGCTGCCGGGCGGCGTACGGCTGACCGTCCGGACCGGCCCGGGCGCCGCCGGGTCGGTGCTCGCCCCCTCGCCCCGGGCCCGGGCCGCGGTCGACGCGGCCTGCCGAGCGGCGTACGGGCGGCCCGCGACGACGACGGCCTCGGGCGGCTCGATCCGCGCCGTCGGCGTGCTCCGCCGCGAGTTCGGCACGACGCCGGTGCTGCTCGGGCTGGGTCCGGAGGACGACGGCGCGCATGGCCCGGACGAGTACCTCGACGTCCGCGAATGGCCCGTCCAGGTCGACGCCCACGTGGTCCTGCTGGACCGGCTTGCCGCCGCGGGAACCACTCAGATGGGCCACGGAAAGCCGACGTTCGCCGGTGCTACGGTCGGCTTGCCCGCCAAGGGCGGGGGCACGGGAAGCGGGCACATGGACACTCGGGAGCCCAGATGACCATGCCCACCAGGCTCGGCGACATCGCACCACCGCCACCCCGCACCACGGACCCGCAGCGCCTCGACGCCCTGCTCGACGAGGTCGCCGCGCTGCTCCGGGCCGGCGACTACCAGGCCGACGAGCGCGAGGGCGTGCTGCTCGACGTCACCGTCGGGCCCGTCCGCTGTCTCATCATCCACCAGGAGCCGGCGCTGCGCGTCACGCTGTCGCCGCGCGAGCGGCAGATCGCGCTGATGGTGGCGCACGGGCGCACCAACCAGGCGATCGCGACCTCGCTCGACATCAGCGTCTGGACGGTCTCGACCCACCTCCGGCGGATCTTCGCCAAGCTCGCCGTCTCCTCCCGCGCGGAGATGGTCGCGCGGCTGCTCGCCGACCACGACTACTCACCGTTGGTGGCGCCGGAGCTCTAGGAGACTGCTGAACAAAGGCGCGCCTCCCACGGTCGCCCGGTGGTGGTGAAATCCTGTGGGTATGCAGGGTGAGTCGGATCGGCAGCGTGAACTGCTGGACGTGGAGTCGGTGGCGGGGCATCTGCTCGAGCCGGGCGGCGTGTTCGCGTTGCTGGCTGAGCATCGTGACCGGTTGTTCCCGGTCGAGTTGTTCGCCGATCTGTTCCCGTCGGGGCGTGGGCGGCCCTCGATCCCGGGCGAGGTGGTCGCCTCGGTGATCGTGTTGCAGGCGTTGTACGGCCATTCGGACCGTGAGGCGGTCGACGCGTTGACCTTCGATCTGCGGTGGAAGGCGGCGTGTGGGTATGCGATCGACGCGAAGGGCTTCGATGCCTCGACGTTGACCTACTGGCGGCGCCGGCTGGCGGCCAGCGAGCGGCCGCAGCGGATCTTCGAGGTGGTCCGCGACGTGATCGACCAGACCGGGGCGGTGGCGGGCAAGACGCGGCGGGCGCTGGACTCCACGGTCCTCGATGACGCGGTCGCGCGACAGGACACCGTGACCCAGCTGATCGCCCAGATCCGCCGGGTCGGCCGCGAGGTCCCCGACGCCAAGAACCTCATCGGGGCGCACTGCACCCGACTGGTTGCGTTGACCGGGCAGGATTACAGCTCGACGGGGAAGCCGCCGATCGCGTGGGACGACCGGGCTGCCCGCGACGAGCTGGTGTCCGCGCTGGTGGGCGACGCGCTGGCGCTGCTCGCGGCCCTCGATGATGAGGTCGGACTCGAGCAGATCACCAGGGCGGGCGGGCGGCCGGCTGAGGCGGTCGCGTTGCTGGCGCTGGTCGCCGGGCAGGACGTGGAGCCGGCTGAGGACTCTGATGGCACCGACGGCCGCTGGCGCATCGCCCGCCGGACGGCTCCGGATCGGGTGATCTCGACCGTGGATCCCGACGCCCGGCACGCGCACAAGACCCGGGAACGGCGCCAGGACGGCTACAAGGCGCATGTGGTGGTCGAGCCCGACACCGGATTGACCACGGCGGTGAGGTTGACCAAGACGAACGGCGCTGAGAATTCCGACGCGAACGTCGGCGCGGACCTGGTCACCGCCGACACCACCATCGGCGCAGGCGAGGCCGTCGAGGTGCTCGGCGACTCGGCCTACGCCAGCGGCGACATGCTCCATCAACTCAACCAGAGGAACTGGACGCCTCTGGTCAAGCCGTGGCCGATCAAGCCGGCCGTCGAGGGTGGCTTCACCATCGACGACTTCGTCTACGACGCGATCGCCAACACGCTGACCTGTCCCGGTGCCCTCACCCGCAGCCCGTCGCCGAAGGGCACCGTCACCTTCGGCGCCGCCTGCCGAGGTTGCCCGCTACGCGAGCAGTGCACCACCTCAGCATCTGGCCGCAGCGTGGTGATCGGCGAGCACCACCACCTGCAACGCGAACACCGGCAGCGAGCCGCCGACGACGGCTTCCAAGCCGTCTACCGCCAGCATCGACCGATGGTCGAACGCTCGATCGCCTGGCTCACCCGAGGCGCGCGCCGCGTGCCCTACCGCGGGATCGAGAAGAACAACAACTGGCTCCACCACCGCGTCGCCGCCCTCAACCTGCGCCGCCTCCTCGCCATGGGCCTCACCGTCCAGAACGGGACCTGGGTCCTCGCCTGAGCGCGAGCCCGCGGACCCTTGCGCCGTCCACCGCCAGTCGCTCAGCATGGCTGCAGGCGGGTGGAACGACCCTCGTTGTCGCACCCAGAGTGCTGACCAGAAATGCCGCTCGACGGCCCACCTTGAGGCGCTCCACCCGCCGCCCACCACTGCCGCTCCTGAACGCACCTTGTTCAGCAGCCTCCTAGGCGGTGCGGATGCGGATCTCGCTCAGCCCAAGAGGGAGCGGACCGCCTCGCGGGCCGCGGTCGGGTCGTCGGCGGCGAGCGCGGCCTCGGCGGCCTCCTCGCAGAGCTGGTACGGCGTGGTGGCCAGCCGGGCGCCGACGGCGCGGACGGAGGTCGCGGCCATCGACAACGAGGTGACGCCCATGCCGACCAGCACGCACGCGAGCAGCGGGTCGGCCGCGGCCTCGCCGCAGATGCCCACGGGCTTGTGGGCGTTGCGGCCGGCCTCGGCGGTGATCGCGACCAGCTGGAGGACGGCCGGCTGCCAGGGGTCGGTGAGGTGCGCGAGGTCGGTGGCCATCCGGTCGGCGGCCATCGTGTACTGCGTCAGGTCGTTGGTGCCGATCGAGAGGAAGTCGACGGACCGCAGGATCCGGTGCGCCAGCAGCGCCGCGCTCGGCACCTCCACCATCACGCCGGCCCTGAGCCCGCGAGCATGGACCTTGTCGGCGAACTCCTCGGCCTCCGCGACGGTCGCGACCATCGGCGCCATCACCCACGCCTCGGTGCCGGTGTCCTGCGCCGCCCGGGCGACCGCGTCGAGCTGGCGGTCCATCAGGCCCGGGTTGTCGAAGGACAGCCGCAGCCCGCGGACGCCGAGCGCGGGGTTCTCCTCGCCCTCGAGGGTGGCGAAGGCGACCGGCTTGTCCGAGCCGGCGTCGAGGGTGCGGACCACGACGTAGTCGTCACCGCCGAAGGCGGACAGCACCTCCCCGTAGATCGCGGCCTGCTCCTCCACGGACGGCTCTTCCTTGCGGTTGAGGAAGCTGAGCTCGGTGCGGAACAGCCCGACGCCCTGCACCGGCGCCTCGGCGGCCGCGCGGGCGGACGCACCGTCGGCGACATTGGCGAGGATCTTCACCGCGACGCCGTCGGCGGTCCGACCCGGACCGGTCCAGGACGCGAGAGCGGCCCGCCGCTCGACGTCGGCCGCGACCCGGGCCGCGGCGTCGGCGGCGCCGGTCTCGACCGTCCCGGCGACGCCGTCGACGAGCAGCAGCGTGCCGTCGGCGAGCGCCATCGCGCCGGCGACGCCGACCACGCACGGGATCGCGAGCTGGCGGGCGATGATCGCGGTGTGGCTGGTCGGGCCGCCCCGCTCGGTGACGAGCGCCAGCACCAGCGCGGGGTCGAGCCCGGCCGTGTCGGAGGGCGCGAGATCCTCGGCGACGAGCACGCACGGCGCCTCCGGCCGTCCGACGCCCGGCTCCGGCTCGCCGACCAGGTGCGCGGTCACGCGTCGCTCGATGTCGCGCAGGTCGGTCACCCGCTCGGCCATCAGGCCACCCATGCCGGTGAAGACGGTGACGAACTGCTCGACCCCCGCGTGCACGGCCGACAGCAGGTCGTCACCGGAGCGGAGGTGCTTGCGGACGGCGCCGCGCAGCCCCTTGTCGCGCGCCAGCCCGGCGCTCGCGGTCAGCACCTTCGCGGCGTCGCCGGTGGCGGCCCCGGCGGTGCGGAGGAAGGTGTCCGCGACGGCCTGCGCGGCGGCGTCGTACGCCTCGAGGGCGGCGTCCGCGTCGGCGAACTGGCCGCTGTCGAAGCGGGCGATCGCCTCGGCGGACACCTCGTTGCGCACCACGAGTGCGGGAGCGTGCGCGACACCCGGGACGACCGGGGTGCCGCTGAGGACTGCGCTGGTGACCATGCTCACAAGTGAAGCCTCTCAGACCCTTGACAGTCAACATATACGGGCGTAAAACAACACATACACAGATTGGCGGGAGGATGGGATGAGCTTGTACGCCGAGGAGCGCCAGCAGGCGATGGCGCAGCTCGTCACGGCCGAGGGGCGGGTGTCGGTGGCCGCGATCGCGGAGCAGTTCGACGTCACGACCGAGACCGTCCGGCGCGACCTGTCCGCCTTGGAGCGGATGGGCCTGGTCCGCCGGGTCCACGGCGGCGCCGTCCCGGCCACCGCCCTCGCGGCGATCGAGGCCGGCCTCGGCGAGCGCGACCTGGCCAACACCGACGCCAAGGACGCGATCGCCCGCGCGGCGACCGACCTCCTGCCGGCGGCGGACGGCACCGTCCTCATCGACGCCGGCTCGACCACGAACCGGCTCGCCGGGGCGCTCCCCCGCGACCTCCGCCTGAGCGTCGTCACGCACGCGGTCCCGGTGGCCGCCCGGCTGGCCGGCAGTGCCACGATCGATCTCCACATGCTCCCCGGCCGCGTGCGCGCCACGACGCAGGCCGCGGTCGGCGCCGACACCGTCACCGCCCTGAGCCGGCTGCGCGTCGACGTCGCCTTCGTCGGTACCAACGGCATCAGCCTCGGCCACGGCCTCTCCACCCCCGACCGCGAGGAGGCCTCGGCCAAGCGGGCCATGGTGGCCGCCGCGCGGCTCGTGGTCTGCCTCGCCGACTCGGCCAAGATCGGCGCCGAGTCCCTGGTGCGCTTCGCCGAGATCACCGAGGTCGACGTTCTGGTCACCGACGCCGGCATCGCCGACGTCGACCGCGCGTCGCTCGAGCAGGCCGGCGTCGAGGTCGTGGTCGCGTGATCCTCACCCTCACCCCCAACCCCAGCCACGACCGCACGGTCGCGCTGGGGGGCACGCTCGAGCGCGGCGCCGTGATCCGCGCCGAGTCGGTGATCTCCCAGGCGGGCGGCAAGGGCGTCAACATCTCGCGCGCGGCGGTCGCCGCCGGCATCCCGTCGATCGCGGTGCTGCCCGCGCCGCCGGACGACCCCTACGTGCACGAGCTGCTCGCCGCCGGCATCGACTGCCGTCCGGTCGAGACCGCGGGGTCGCTGCGGGTGAACATCACGATCAGCGAGCCCGACGGCACCACCACCAAGCTCAACTCCCCCGGCCCCACGGTCACCCGCGAGGTGCTCGACGCGCTCGCCACGTCGCTGCGCCTGCGCGCGGCCGCCGCCGACTGGGTCGTGCTCGCCGGCTCCCTGCCGCCCGGCGCCTCCGCCGGGTGGTACGCCGAGGTCGTCGGCGTCCTCCGCGCGGCCGGTGGGCGGATCGCGGTCGACACCAGCGACGCCCCGCTCCGCGCGCTGGTCGACGGCCTCGACACAGCCGCGCCCCACCTGGTGAAGCCCAACGGCGAGGAGCTCGCGTCGTTCACCGGCGGCGACGCCGACCTGCTCGAGTCCGACCCGCTGGCCGCCGCGCGCGCCGCCCGCACGCTCGTCGACCGCGGCGTCGAGACCGTGCTGGCGACGCTGGGGCCGCACGGCGCCGTACTCGTGAACGGCGACGGCGCCTGGCACGCCACACCCCCGCCGACGACCGTGGTGAGCACGGTCGGCGCCGGCGACTCCAGCCTCTTCGGCTACCTCCTCGGGGACCTGCGCGAGCAGGACCCCGCCCACCGACTCGCGCTCGCCGTCGCCTACGGCAGCGCGGCAGCCGGCCTGCCCGGCACGACGATTCCACAACCCCACCAGGTCCGCTCCGAGCTCGTCACGGTGCGCGCCCTGGACCTCACCCAGGGAGGGTGACGATGTCCGAACTCATCCACGCAGGGCTGGTGCGTCTCGACGCAGACCTCGGCTCCGACAAGCACGACGTGATCCGTGCGCTCGCAGAGGTCGTCGACGACGCCGGCCGCGCGACCGACAAGGACCGTCTGGTCGAGGACGCGTTCGCCCGCGAGGCGACGTCCGCGACCGGCCTCCCCGGCGGCATCGCCATCCCCCACTGCCGCACCGAGGGCGTCGCCGAGCCCGTCCTCGCGTTCGCGCGCCTGGCGCCGAGGGTCGACTTCGGCGCCAAGGACGGCCCGGCCGACCTGGTCTTCCTCATCGCGGCTCCGGCGGGTGGCGACAACACCCACCTCCAGCTGCTCACGAAGCTGGCCCGGGCACTGGTGCGCAAGGACTTCACCGACGCGCTCCGCAGCGCCGGCTCCGCCGACGAGGTCGCCGCGCTGGTGACCGAGGTCGTCGGCGCCGCGCCGGCTCCGGCTCCGGCTCCGGCGGCACCGGCGCAGGCCGAGGCGCCGAGGCAGGCCCGCCGCCTGGTCGCGGTCACCGCCTGCCCGACCGGCATCGCCCACACCTACATGGCCGCCGAGGCCCTCGAGGCCGCCGCCGAGCGGGCCGGTGTCGACCTCCAGGTCGAGACGCAGGGCTCGGCCGGCGCGAAGCCGCTCAGCTCCGAGACCATCGCCGCGGCCGACGCGGTGATCTTCGCCGTCGACGTCGGCGTGCGCGACCGCCACCGCTTCGCAGGCAAGCCGGTGGTCTCCTCCGGCGTGAAGCGCCCCTTCGACCAGGCCGACCAGATGATCGCCGAGGCCCTGCGGTACGCCGACGACCCGAGCGCCCCGCGCGTCGAGGGCTCCGGCGGCGCCCCGGCCGACCATGCGGCGTCCGGCGCCGGCGAGAGCTGGGGCGGCCGCATCCGCCGCGTGCTGATGACCGGTGTGTCCTACATGATCCCGTTCGTCGCCGCGGGCGGCCTCCTGATCGCGCTCTCGTTCCTCTTCGGCGGCTACGACATCACCGGCCCGGCCGGCCAGATCGTCACGTCCAACACGATCTGGAACCTGCCGGACCTCCAGGAGTTCGGCCTCACCCACGCCCTGCTCGACAGCAGCTTCTTCGCCTACATCGGCGCCGTACTCCTCGTGCTCGGCGCGACGGCGTTCAAGTTCCTGGTGCCGGCGCTGGCCGGCTACATCGCCTATGCCATCGCGGACCGGCCCGGCATCACGCCGGGCTTCGTGATGGGCGCGCTCGCCGTGGACCTCGGCGGCTTCGGCATCGCGCAGAGCGGATTCCTCGGCGGCATCATCGGCGGCGTGATGGCGGGCCTGCTGGCCCTGTGGATCGGGCGCTGGCGGGTCCCCAGCGCCGCGCGTGGCCTGATGCCCGTCATGGTCATCCCGCTGATCGCCACGCTGATCGGGGGCTTCGTCATGGTCGCCGTGCTGGCGAAGCCGCTCGGCTGGCTCATGGGCCAGCTCACCGAGGGCCTCAACAGCATGACCGGAGGATCGGCTGCCCTGCTCGGCGTCATCCTCGGTCTGATGATGGCCTTCGACATGGGCGGGCCGCTGAACAAGGTCGCCTACCTCTTCGCCACCACCGGACTCACGGCCGTGGCGAGCGTCCCGGGCAACCCGGCCGAGCTGCAGGTCATGGCCGCGGTCATGCTCGCGGGCATGGTGCCCCCGATCGCGCTGGCCCTCGCCACCGTCGTACGCCCGAGCCTGTTCAACGCCCCCGAACGCGAGAACGGCAAGGCCGGCTGGCTGTTCGGAGCCTCCTTCATCACCGAGGGCGCGATCCCGTTCGCCGCGGCCGACCCGTTGCGCGTGATCCCCGCGATCATGCTCGGCTCGGCCGTGACCGGCGGCCTGTCGATGGCCATGGAGGTGGGAGTCCGTGCCCCGCACGGTGGCATCTTCGTGCTCTTCGCCGTCGACAACATCCTCGGCTACTTCATCGCGCTGATCGCCGGCGTCGTCGTCGGCGCGATCGCCGTGATCGTCCTCAAGTCCATCGGCAGCAAGGACCCCGAGCCCGCCGAGCGCGAGCTCGTCACCGCCTAAGGAGAACGCATGCCCAGCAAGACCGTCGCCGTCGGCTCCTCCGTCGGCCTGCACGCCCGCCCCGCCCAGATCATCAGCGAGGCCGTCGAGGAGCTCGACGTGGAGGTCCTCATCGGCCTCCCCGGTGACGAGCCGGTCGACGCCAGCTCGTCGCTGCTGATCATGACCCTGGGCGCCGGTCCCGGCGACCAGGTCGAGGTCTCATCCGACGACCAGGCCGCGCTCGACGCGATCGTGGCCCTCGTCGAGAAGGACCTGGACGCCTAGCGCCCGGGCATGGACCTCGGCGCTGTCGATGACCGGCAACGGGCTGTCGTCGGCGCGGACCAGCAGGCCGATCTCGGTGCACGCCAGCACGACGGCGTCCGCACCGAGGTCGGCCAGCCCGCGGATCACGCCGAGGTAGACCTCGCGTGACGCTGCCCGCACGACGCCCTGGGTGAGCTCATCGAAGATGATCTGGTCGACGACCTCCCGCTCAGCGACGCCCGGCACGACCGCGGCGACGCCGTGGTGGGCCAGCCGGTCGGTGTAGAACGACTCCTCCATGACCCACGAGGTGCCGAGGATGCCGAGCGTCCGCCAGCCGCGGCGCGCGGCCTCGGCGCCGACGGCGTCGGCGATGTGCAGGAGCGGTACGCCGAGGGCGTCCTCGACCTGCGGCGCCACCTTGTGCATCAGGTTGGTGCAGATGGCCACCGTGGTCGCCCCGCCCTGCTCGCACCGGCGGCCGGCCTCCGCGAGCAGCGCGGCAGCGCGGTCCCAGTCGCCGTCGACCTGGCACTGGCGGATCTCCGCGAAATCCAGGGACTGGAGGGCGATCCGCGCGGACGCGTGGCCGCCACGCGCCGCGGCCACCATCTCGTTGATGATCCGGTAGTACGTCATGGTCGAGTGCCAGCTCATGCCGCCGATCAGGCCCACCGTGTTCATGCCGACCATCGTGCGGGCCGGCGGATCTCTCAGGTAGCCCGATGTTGCCGAGAGCCGACCCCAGCCCTTCTAATACCTGCATGGACCCGCGGCGTGTGCTGCTCTTCCGGGCGGTCGCCCGCTCGGGCTCGCTGAGCGCCGCCGCCCGCGAGCTCGGGACGACCCAGTCCGCGGTGAGCCAGCAGCTCAGCCAGCTCGAGCGCGAGGCCGGCGGACCCCTGCTGGTGCGCACCGCCCGCGGCACCACGCTCACCGAGGCGGGCACCGCGCTGCTCGCCCGCGCCGACGCCGTGCACAGCGCGCTCCACCTCGCGAGCGAGGAGCTCGCGGCGTACTCCGAGCTCCGCGCCGGAACCGTCCGGCTGGCCGCCTTCCCGTCCGGGGCCGCGACCCTCGTGCCGCCCGCCGTCCGCAGCCTCCACGACGACCATGCCGGCGTCGAGGTGACCCTCGTCGAGACCGAGCCCCCGGAGGCGTGGAGCGCCGTGCTCGCCGGCGACGTCGACGTCGCCCTCGTCTTCGGGTACGACGGACCGCCCGCCGAGGACGGCGCGCTGGCCTGGGTGCCGCTCGGCGTGGAGGCCACCCACCTCGTGCTGCCGCCGGACGCGGGCGCGCCGAAGCGGATGACGTCGCGCTGGCTGGCCGAGCAGGGCTGGGTCGCCGGCTGCGAGCGCTGCCGCCAGCACCTCGTCGCGAGCTGCCGCGAGGCCGGCTTCGAGCCGCGGCTGCTGCACGAGAGCGACGACTACGTCGTCGTGCAGAACCTCGTGGCCCACGGTCTCGGGGTCACGGTGCTCCCGGGGCTGGCGCTGACCGCGTTCCGGCACCCCGCGGTCGAGGTGCGCCCGGCGCCGGGCTTCGGCGAGCGCCACGTCGGCATGGTGCACCGGCCGGGCGCGGAGAACGTGCCGGCGATCCGCGCGCTCATGGAGCGCTTCCAGGCCGGCGCGGCGAGCGTCCTCGACTACCCGCGCTCGCGCAGCTCGAGGTAGACCGCGCGCATGCCGACGGCCCGCTCGAGCTCGCGGGTGACTCCGGAGAAGAACTGGGTGCGGTAGGTCTCGTCGGTCACCGTCGACACGGTCAGGTAGAGGCCGGAGAACGCTGCGAGGAACACCGAGACCTGGACCAGCCCCCGCGAGGTGGTGAACTCCGGGTCGGTCTGCCACGCCGACACCACCGGGTCGGTCATGATCAGCGAGCCGAACAGCATGAGGAACGCGAACACCCCGACCGCCAGCAGCAGCACCTGGACGAACTGCACGACCACCAGCACCAGGATCAGGTTCCAGCGCTCGAAGCCGGTGACCTCGGCGTGTGCCGCGGGGTCGGCCTCCGGGTCCTCCACCATCGCGCGGGCGGGGCCCTCCAGCGGCGTACCGGCGCAGGCGCGGAGCAGCAGGGCATCGTCGACGTCGTCGTCGGCGCGGTCGACCTCCTCGGGCAGCCGGACCAGCAGGAAGCCGGCGCCCAGGGCCGAGAACAGCAGCACGACCAGCCACAGCGCGCCGACGGTGAGGTTGGAGCCCACCTGCCACATCTCGGTGTTGATGAACAGGAACGTGATCGCGAGCAGCAGCAGCGGCAGCGCCCGCGTGATGCTCGGGAGCAGTCGCCGCAGCGAGCCGAACGTCCGGCTCAGGCCCCAGCCCACGATCGACCGGGCCCGCAGCGCCGTCAGGGCGTACCAGAGCGCCGCGGCGAGCACGATCGCCAGCAGCACCGCCGGTCCGGCGGAGATCTCGTCGGCGAACCACGCCAGCGCCACGCCGGCCGCCACCGCGACCACGAGGACGCCGATGAGCAGCGGCAGGGTCCGGCCGGGCCGGAGGGCCGTGCGGACGGCCGCCCGCTCGGACGGCACGAAGTACGGGAGACCGTGCTTCAGGAACCAGGCCTCCGCCTCGCGCAGGTCGCCCTCGGTCACGTGAGCAGCTCGCGGGCGCGGGCGACGTCGTCCTTCATCTGCTCGACGAGCGCCTCGACCGAGGCGAACGCGACCATGCCGCGCAGCCGGTCGACGAAGCTCACCTCGACCTCGACGCCGTACAGCTCGAGGTCGCTGCGGTCGAGCACGTAGCTCTCCACGCGGCGGTCGCGCACGCCGTCGAAGGTCGGGTTGGTGCCGACGCTGATCGCGGCCGGGAACGCCTCGCCGGTGTCCATCCGGCGCAGCCACCCGGCGTACACGCCGTCCGGGGGTACGGCGGTGAGCGCGTCGGTCGGGACGTTCGCGGTCGGGTAGCCGAGCTCGCGACCACGCTTGTCGCCCTCGACCACGGTCCCCCGCACCGAGTAGGGCCGGCCGAGGGCCTCCGCGGCGCCGGCGACGTCGCCGGCGGCCAGGCTCATGCGCACGTAGGTCGACGACCACACCTGCGGGCCACCGTCGAGCGGGATGCCCTCGGCGGTGAAGCCGTGGCGCTCCCCCACCTCGCGCAGCGACGCGACGTCGCCGGCCGCGCGGTGGCCGAAGCGGAAGTTCGCGCCCACGACGACCGCGCTCGCGCGCAGCCCGTCGACGAGCACGCGGACGGCGAACTCCTCGGGGGTCCAGGACGCGACGTCGCGGTCGAACGGCACCGCGAGCACCGCGTCCGCCCCCGCCTGGCCGAGCAGCTCGGCGCGCACCTCCAGCGAGGTGAGCGTGGTCGGGGCGTGCTCGGGGCGCAGCACCGCCATCGGGTGCGGGTCGAAGGTGACCGCCACGACGGTCAGCCCGCGGTCGTCGGCGATCTCGCGGGCGCGGGACACGACGTGCCGGTGGCCGAGGTGCACCCCGTCGAAGTTGCCGATGACGACGACCGTCGACCCGAGGTCGTCCGGCACCTCGTCGAGGGATCGCCAGATCTGCACGGCGAGAACACTATCGGGGGTCACCCGGTGAACACGGCGACGGGGCGGGCCCGTCCGTCCCTCGGCTCGTACAGGGCGAGGAACGAGCCGTCCGGGGCGAAGACCGCGGTGAGTCCGGCCAGGTCGAGGTCGAGCGGCCGCCCGACCCGCACGTCGCCCGCCTGGCGCTCGTCGAGGTCGACCGCGGGGAACGCCGCGCGGGCGGCCTCGGCGATCGGCAGCAGCGTGAACTCGTCGGCGAGCGCGTCGAGCGTGTGGGCGTCCGCGAGGGCGTAGGGCCCGACCGCCGTACGCCGCAGCGCGGTGAGGTGGCCCCCGACCCCGAGCCGGGCGCCGAGGTCGCGCGCGATCGCGCGGATGTAGGTGCCGCTGGAGCAGCGCACCGACACGTCGAGCTCGGTGTGCGCGGACACGCGCACGTCGGTCACCGTCAGCTCGTGCACGGTGACCGGCCGGGCCTGCAGCTCGACCTCCTCGCCGTCGCGCACGCGCTGGTAGGCCCGCTTGCCGTCGACCTTGATCGCGGACACCGCGGTGGGCACCTGGAGGAGGTCACCGACGAACTCGGCCGCGGCCGAGCGGATCGTGGCCTCGTCGAGGCCGTCGGTGGCGAGCGCGGCCGTCACCTCGCCCTCCGCGTCGTCGGTCGTCGTCGCGACACCCAGCCTGATCGTCGCGTCGTAGGCCTTCTCGGTGAGCATCAGGTGGCCGAGCAGCCGGGTGGCCCGGTTGACGCCCAGCACCAGCACGCCAGTCGCCATCGGGTCCAGCGTGCCGGCGTGGCCGACCTTGCGGGTGCCGGCCAGCCGGCGGACCCGGGAGACGACGTCGTGCGACGTCATCCCGCCGGGCTTGTCGACGACGATCAGACCGTCGGTCACTCGTCGTCGAGGTCGTCGTCGTGGTCGGTGTCGAGGTCGGCGTCGTCCCCGACCTCGCGCGGCTTCTTGTACGGGTCGGCCTCGCCGGCGTACGTCGCGCCGCGCCCGGCCGCGAGCGCCTCGTCCTGCGCCTTGGCCCGCGCGAGCACCTCGTCGAGGTGCCGGGCGTTCTCCGGCAGCGCGTCGTGGATGAAGGTCAGCGTCGGCGCGTGCCGCATCCCGAGCTGCTTGGCGACCTCGGAGCGCAGCAACCCCTTGGCCGACTCGAGCGCGGCCGCCGACGCCGCCCGCGCGTCGTCGTCGTCGGCGCTCGCGTCGAGGACGGTGTAGAAGATCGTGGCCTGCTGGCTGTCGCCAGTCACCCGCACGTCGGTGATGGTGACGAAGCCCAGCCGCGGGTCCTTGATCCGGCGCTCCAGCATCTCCGCGACGATGACCTGGATCCGGTCGGCGATCTTGCGGACGCGAGGGTTGCTCATGGTTCCTTCTTACTCCTCCACGCCGAGTCGGCGCTGTCTCAGCCTGTAGAAGTGCCGAGTCGGCGCAGTCTCAGCCCCGGGGGGATGAGACTGCGCCGACTCGGCGGTGAATCAGCCGCGGGGGATCTCCCGCATCTCGAACGCCTCGACGACGTCGCCTTCCTTGATGTCCTGGAAGTTGCGCAGCACCAGACCGCACTCGAAGCCCTCGCGGACCTCGGACGCGTCGTCCTTCTCGCGCTTGAGCGACGCGAGGTCGAGGTTGTCCGCCACGACGGAGCCGTCGCGGATGACCCGGACCTTGGCGTTGCGGCGGATGACGCCGCTGGTGACCATGCAGCCCGCGATGTTGCCGACCTTGGACGAGCGGAAGATCGCGCGGATCTCCGCCTGGCCGAGGGTCGACTCCTCGTACTCCGGCTTGAGCATGCCCTTGAGCGCGGCCTCGATCTCCTCGATGGCCTGGTA
The DNA here is from genome assembly GCF_054653575.1 of Nocardioides pyridinolyticus. Classification (NCBI taxonomy): domain Bacteria; kingdom Bacillati; phylum Actinomycetota; class Actinomycetes; order Propionibacteriales; family Nocardioidaceae; genus Nocardioides; species Nocardioides pyridinolyticus. The sequence goes on from NZ_BAAIFY010000005.1 coordinate 217,130, forward strand.
GATGACGGTGTAGTACCGGATCTCCACGCCCTCACGGTCCGCCAGCTCCGTCGCCTTGCCCTGCGGGCGGACGTTGAAGCCGATGATGATCGCATCGGAGGCGGCGGCCAGGTCGACGTTGGTCTCGGTGATCGCTCCGACACCACGGTCGATGACCCGGATGCCGACCTCGTCGCCGACGTCGATCTTGGCCAGCGCGTCCTCGAGCGCCTCGACCGAACCGGACACGTCGCCCTTGAGGATGAGGTTGAGCTCCTGGCTCTCGCCCTTCTCCATGGAGGCCATGAAGTCCTCGAGGGTACGGCGCACGCGGCGCTTCGCCTGCATGGCGGCCCGCTCGCGGGCCTCCCGCTTCTCGGCGATCTGGCGCGCCATCCGGTCGTCGTCGACCACGATGAAGTTCTGGCCGGCGCCGGGGACGGCGGACAGGCCGAGCACCATCGCCGGACGCGACGGACCGGCCTCGCTCAGCTCGTTGCCGAACTCGTCGAGCATCGCGCGGACACGGCCGTGGGCCGGGCCGGCGACGATCGAGTCGCCCACGCGGAGCGTGCCGCGCTGGACCAGGATCGTGGCGACCGGGCCGCGACCGCGGTCCAGGTGCGCCTCGATGACCAGACCCTGCGCCTCGCGGTCCGCGTGCGCCCGGAGGTCGAGCGACGCGTCGGCGGTGAGCACGATCGCCTCGAGCAGCTTGTCGAGGTTGAGCTCGGACTTGGCCGAGACGTCGACGAACATCGTGTCGCCGCCGTACTCCTCGGGCACCAGGCCGTACTCGGTCAGCTGGCCACGGACCTTGGTCGGGTCCGCTTCCGGCTTGTCGATCTTGTTGACCGCGACCACGATCGGTACGCCGGCCGCCTTGGCGTGGTTGAGCGCCTCGACGGTCTGCGGCATCACGCCGTCGTCCGCCGCGACCACGAGGACCGCGATGTCCGAGGACTGCGAACCACGGGCACGCATGGCGGTGAACGCCTCGTGACCCGGGGTGTCGATGAACGTGATGCGGCGGTCCTCGCCGTCGACGTCGGTGTGCACCTGGTAGGCACCGATGTGCTGGGTGATGCCACCGGCCTCGCCCGCGACGACGTTCGCGCTGCGGAGCGCGTCGAGGAGCTTGGTCTTGCCGTGGTCGACGTGACCCATGACGGTGACGACCGGCGGACGGATCTCGAGGTCGCTCTCGTCGGTGTCCTCGTCGTCGCCGAACTCGATGTCGAAGGACTCGAGCAGCTCGCGGTCCTCGTCCTCCGGGGACACGATCTGGACGACGTAGTTGAGCTCCTCGCCGAGCAGCTCGAGGGTCTCGTCGTTGACGGACTCGGTCGCGGTCACCATCTCGCCGAGGCTGAACAGCATCTGCACCAGCGAGGCGGCGTCGACGTTGATCTTCTCGGCGAAGTCGGTCAGGGACGCGCCGCGGGGCAGCCGGACGGTCTCACCGTTGCCCTTCCGGACGCGCACGCCGCCGATCGTCGGGGCCTCCATGGCCTCGAACTCCTGGCGACGCGCCCGCTTCGACTTGCGGCCACGGCGCGACGGGCCACCCGGGCGACCGAAGGCACCCTGGGTCTGGCCGCGCTGGCCGGGACGGCCACCGCCGGGACGGCCACCGCCGCTGGGGCCGAAGCCACCGGGACGACCCGGAGCGCCGGCACCGGCGCCGGCACCGCCGCCGGGACGACCCGGAGCGCCACCGCGGCCCGGGGCACCGCCCCGGCCGGGAGCACCCGGACGACCGGGGCCACCGGCGGCGCGGCCACCGGGGCCACCGCCGAACGCGGCCGGGGACTTCGGCATCATCGCCGGGTTCGGGCGCGGCATGCCGGGACGGGCGCCGGCCGCCGGCGGACGCGGCGGGCGGTTGTCGCCGCCACCGGTCGCCGGAGCGGGACGCTCGCCCTGGGACGGACGGCTGCCCATGCCCTGGCTGGACGCGAACGGGTTGTTGCCGGGGCGCGGAGCGCCGGGACGGCCCACGGGCCGCGGGGCGGGCGCCTTGGGACCCGGGGCCGCAGGGGCGGCAGGTGCGGCCGGGGACGCCGGGGCGGCGGGGGCCGCGTCAGCGGCGGGCGCCTCGGGCTCGGCCGGGGACTGGTCGGCCTTGGGGGACGGCTTCGGGCCCGGCTTGGGCGCGGCCTTCCTGGCCGGTGCGGGGGCCTCGGCGGCCTCCTCCACCGGCGCAGCCGGCGCCGCGGCGGGCACCTCGGCCTCCGGAGCGGGGACAGCGGCCTTCTTGGCCGGAGCCTTCTTCGCCGGGGCCGCCTCGACCGGCCTCTCCTCGGTGGCGGCGCCACCGGAGGAGGCCGTCTGGGCCTTCAGCTTGTCGCCGTACTCCTTGCGGAAACGCATCTCCGCAGGCAGCTCGACGGTCGAGCTCGCCGACTTGACGAACTCCCCCATCTCCTTGAACTTCTCGAGAACGAACTTGCTCTCGACGCCGAACTCCTTGGCGAGTTCGTGAACTCGGGTCTTAGCCACGCTTCTCCTTCTGGCCTCGAACCCGGGTTCCGGGGGTAGATCGAGACCGTTAGTGGGTGTGCACGCTCATCGCGAAGTACTCATCGAGTGCTCATGAGCTGCTGCTCCAGTTTCTGTCGGTCAACGGTGTGGTCAGTCGGCTGCGAGGTAGTCCCCCACCGGTGCGCTGGAGAGCCCGGTCGTGACCCGGAGGGCCCGCCCGAACGCCTTCCGGCGCACCGCGAGGTCGTAGCACTCGGTCGTGGGGTGCAGGTGCGCCCCGCGGCCGGGTGTGGTGCCCTTCGGGTCCGGTACGACGGCCGGGTGGCCGTGCGCATCCGAGCCGACGGTCACCCGCAACAACTCAGCCTTGGCGGCTCGTGTCCGGCACCCGACGCAGGTCCGGACGGGTCCCGGGCATGCAGAAGAGATGTGTTCACTCGCCACTGGCGATCACCCTACCGCGCACCGGCCACCTATTTCGAACCGGGGCGTGCCGACCTACCTCGTCAACGACCGGCCGGTGCTGCGCATTCCGCCGGAGCTGGCCGTCGGCCGATGAGCGGCCGATCAGCGGTCGATCAGCCGCTCGCGGCGGCCGGTCGGGCCGGCGCCGACGAGGTGCATCACTCCTCGGAGGGCGCCTCGTCGGAGCGGATGTCGATCCGCCAGCCGGTCAGGCGGGCGGCGAGGCGGGCGTTCTGCCCCTCCTTGCCGATCGCCAGCGACAGCTGGAAGTCGGGCACGACCACGCGGGCCGACTTGGCGTCGGCGTCGACGATCTCCACCGAGGTGACCCGGGCCGGCGAGAGCGCGTGCGCGACCAGCTCACCGGGGTCCTCGGACCAGTCGACGATGTCGATCTTCTCGCCGTGCAGCTCCGACATCACGTTGCGGACCCGCTGGCCCATCGGGCCGATGCAGGCGCCCTTGGCGTTGACGCCCGGAGCGGTCGACTTCACCGCGATCTTGGTGCGGTGGCCGGCCTCACGGGCGATCGCGGCGATCTCGACGGTGCCGTCGGCGATCTCGGGGACCTCGAGCGCGAAGAGCTTCTTCACGAGGTTGGGGTGCGAGCGCGACAGCGCGACCTGCGGGCCGCGCATGCCCTTGCGGACCGACACGACCAGGCACTTGATGCGCGTGCCGTGCTCGTAGCGCTCCCCCGGCACCCGCTCGCCGACCGGCAGCAGCGCCTCGAGCTTGCCGAGGTCGACCATCACGTCGTCGGGGTTCCGGCCCTGCTGGATGATCCCGGAGATGATGTCGCCCTCCTTGCCGGAGAACTCGCCGAACCGGATGTCGTCCTCGGCGTCGCGCAGCCGCTGGAGCATGATCTGCTTCGCGGTGGTCGCCGCGATCCGGCCGAAGCCCTCGGGAGTGTCGTCGTACTCGCCGACGGTGTTGCCCTCGTCGTCCAGCTCCGCGGCCAGCACGGTCACGTGGCCGGACTTGCGGTCCAGCTCGACCCGCGCCTTGTCCTGGGCGCCCGCCGTCTTGTGGTACGCCGTGAGGAGCGCCTGCTCGATCGCCTCGACGAGCACGTCGAAGGAGATCTCCTTCTCGCGCTCCAGCATCCGCAGGATGCTCATGTCGATGTCCATCAGGCTTCCTCCTCTTCCTCGGTGCGGCGGTTGAACTCCACCTGCACCAGGGCCTTCTTCACCTCGGCGTACGCCACCGTGCGCGTCCTACCGCTGACCTCGATCGTCGCCGCGTCGTCGTCGGACTCCAGGATCCGGCCCGTGGCCGACGAGCCGTCGGCGAAGGTGACCTTCACCAGCCGGCTCGCGTTGCGGCGCCAGTGGCGCGGCAGCGTCAGCGGGCGGTCGACGCCGCGCGAAGTGACCTCGAGGGTGTAGGGCTGCTCGCCCATCACGTCGCCGTCGAGGACGCGGTTCACCTCACGGGTCGCCTCGGCGACCTCGTCCAGGGTGACGCCACCGTCCTTGTCGACGGCGACCCGCAGGATCCGGCGCTTGCCGGCCGGGGTGATCTCGACAGCCTCGAGGTCGAGGCCCAGGGCACGGAGGGGGTCGTCGAGCTCTGCCTCGATCCGGTCCCGGGTGGTGTCCTGGTTGGCACTGCTCACGGGTGCGCGACCTCCTTGTGCTGTTGTTGATCGTCCACCTTAGCGGCTGCGGGGCGAGTCGCCAGAAGTGCGGATAGGGTCGGCGCCGTGTCCGCCGGTCCTCGCCTTCCCCGCCGCGCCGCGCTGGCCCTCGGCGCGGCCGGGCTGGTCGCCGTGGCGGGCTGTGACGACGGCTCCGAACCACCCGTCCCGCCGCCCTCGCCGACGCCCGACGCGGACGAGACGCTGGTCGACGAGGTGCTCGCGGAGATCACCGCGGTGTGGCGCCTGACGGCGTCCCGGCCCGAGCTCGCGGCCGTCCACGAGGCTCACATCTCAGCGCTGGAAGGCGAGATCGATCCCGCGGTCGTACGCCGCCGGGTGGACGCCGCCGTCCTGCGGCAGCGCGAGAAGCAGCTCCGGGCCGCGCTGGTGTCCGCCGCGCTCGCCGCGGAGAGCGGCGAGCTGGCCCGGCTGCTCGCCTCGATGTCGGCGGCCGTCTCCCAGCGGCTGGTGGTGCTGTGAGCGAGGTCGAACCGCTCCAGACCACCTTGGCCGCCGAGCACGCCGCGGTCTTCGTCCTCGGCGTCCTCGGGGGCCGCACCTCACGCTCGGTGACGCCGGCGCTCTTCGGCGCGGTGTCGGCGGCGTACGCCGCGCACCGGGCCCGGCGCGACCAGCTGGCGCGCGAGATCACCGATCTCGGCGGGACGCCGGTCGCCGCCGACGCGGCCTACGAGACGCCGCGGCCGCTGGACACCCCCGACCAGGTCACCGCGGCTGCCCTGGAGGTCGAGCGCAGCTGCGCGGCGACGTACTCCTGGCTGGTGGCGAACACCGCCGGGCAGAACCGGAGTCGGGCGATCGCGGCCCTGAATGAAGCAGCGGTCCGCGAACTCGTCTTCCGGGGAACTCCCGAGATGTTCCCCGGGGCAAACGAGTACGCGGACCGCTGAGGCCTGGAGGCCGGTGAGCCGCACCCCGCCGGGATGTGGGGGGACTGGCGGGGTGACTGCTCTTGCAAAAGCATGCAACAGACCGGGAGAGGGTGCGAGGGGAACGACACCTCACCTTTCTGCATTGCACAAAGGTGCAGAGCTCAGGACCACTGTCGGACGACGGCGGCGATGTCCGCCAGCCGGTCCACGACGGCGTCCGGCTCGCCTTCGGTGTGACCCACCTGCTCGGCCGGGATCCGGCTGTGCGGCACGTGGATCGCCCGCAGCCCGGCGTTCTGCGCGCCGTACACGTCGTCGAAGAGCCGGTCTCCCACGTAGACGCAGCGAGCCGGGTCCGTGGCGCCCACCGCGTCCAGGGCGGCGTGGAAGGCGTGCGGCGACGGCTTGGTCCACGGGACCTCGCTCGTGTAGACGTCGCCGTCGATCAGGTCGAGCACGCCGTCGCGACGGAAGAAGCTCTCGTGCCACGCACGCGGCCAGATCGTGTTGGAGAGGACTCCGACCTTGATGCCCTGCTCGCGCAGCGCCGTGAAGAGCGGCGCGACGTCGGGATCGGTGAGCGTGTGCGGCTCCCAGAACTCGTAGTAGGCCTGCAGGAGCTCCGGGTCGTGCTCGAGGCCGGCCTCGGTGAAGAGGTCGGCGATCGTGGCGCTGCGCTGCTGGTCGCGGGAGCGGCCCCAGATCGTGCTGCCGGCCGCGTGCAGCCGCTCGCGGGAGACCTCGACGTCGTGGTCGGCGTTGACGACCGCCTGGGCGAGCGCCAGCGACTCCGCGTGGAAGTCGATGTCGTGCCAGGCCGTGAGCGTGCCGCCCCAGTCGAAGACGACCGCCTGGATCATGCGCGCACGAGGCGTACGACGTGGTCGACCACGTGGTCGGCGTGCACGTCCTCCCGGGTGCCGGTGGCGCGGTCCTTCACCTCGACCGTGCCGTCGACCAGGCCCTTGCCCACGACGACGATGGTCGGGACGCCGATCAGCTCGGCGTCCTTGAACTTCACGCCGGGGCTGACCTTGCCGGCGCGGTCGTCGTAGAGAACCTCGATGCCGGCCTTGTCGAGCTCGTGGGCGATCCGCTCGGCGGCCGCGAACACGTGCTCGTCCTTGCCGGCGGCGACCAGGTGGACGTCGGCGGGCGCGACCTCGCGCGGCCAGGCAAGGCCGAGCTCGTCGTGCGTGCCCTCCGCGATGGCCGCGACGGCGCGGGAGGCCCCGATCCCGTAGGAGCCCATGGTGACGGTGACCAGCTTGCCGTTCTCGTCGAGCACCTGGAGACCGAGGGCGTCGGCGAACTTGCGCCCCAACGCGAAGATGTGGCCCATCTCGATCCCGCGCGCGGTCTCGAGGACCCCATCCCCGTGAGGGCACGGGTCGCCGGCGCGCACGTCCGCGGCCTCGATGATGCCGTCGGGGGTGAAGTCGCGGCCGGCGACGAGGTCGAGCACGTGGCTGCCCGGGGTGTCGGCCCCGGTGACCCACCGGGTGCCCTCGACCACGCGGGGGTCGACCAGGTAGCGGATGCCGGACTCGTTCTTCTCCCCCAGCACCCCGGGTCCGATGTAGCCCTTGGCCAGGGTCGGGTGCTTCTTGAACTCGGCCTCGTCGAAGGCCTCGATCTCGGCCGGGTAGACCTGCGCGTCGAGGCGCTTGAGGTCGACGTCGCGGTCCCCGGGCACGCCGATCGCGAGAGGCTCGCGAGTGCCGTCGGGGTGGTGCAGCATCACCAGGACGTTCTTGAGCGTGTCGGCGGCCACCCACGGGCGGTCGTCGCGGGGGAACGCGTCGTTGAGGTGGTTGACCAGCGTCTCGATCGTGGGCGTGTCCGGCGTCTGCTCGGCGTGCGCGGCGGGCGCGTCGTCGTACGGCACCGGGCTCGGAGCCGGGACCCTCACGGCCTCGACGTTGGCAGCGAAGTCGCAGGTCGAGCAGCGGACGTAGGTGTCCTCGCCGTTGTCGGCGCGGGCGAGGAACTCCTCCGACATGGAGCCGCCCATGGCGCCCGACATCGCCGACACGATGACGTACTCGAAGCCGAGCCGGTCGAAGATCCGGATGTAGGCGTCGCGGTGCTTCTGGTAGCTGGTCTCGAGGCCGGCGTCGTCGGCGTCGAAGGAGTAGGAGTCCTTCATGACGAACTCGCGGCCACGCAGGAGGCCGGCCCGGGGGCGCGACTCGTCGCGATACTTCGTCTGGATCTGGTAGATCGAGAGCGGCAGGTCCTTGTACGACGAGTAGAGGTCCTTCACCACCAGGGTGAACATCTCCTCGTGCGTGGGGCCGAGCAGGTAGTCGGCGCCCTTGCGGTCCTGGAGCCGGAAGATGTTGTCGCCGTACTCGGTCCACCGGTTGGTGGCCTCGTAGGGCTCGCGGGGCAGCAGCGCGGGGAAGCTCAGCTCCTGCGCGCCGATGCCGTTCATCTCCTCGCGGATGACGTTCTCGATGCGGCGCAGGACCTTGAGGCCGAGCGGCAGCCAGGTGTAGATGCCCGGCGCGGCACGGCGGATGTATCCGGCGCGGACGAGGAGCTTGTGCGACGGCACCTCGGCGTCCGCCGGGTCGTCCCGGAGGGTGCGCACGAACAGGCTCGACATCCGCATGATCATGCGGAGAAGGCTAGGCGGTGCCCCGCCGGTCTTACCAACCGGTCAATGAGAACCTGACCCGACCAGCACCGGCCGCGCCGTCACCACCCGCAGTCCCTCCGGTGTCCCCGGGATCGTCACCGTGCCGTTCACCGCACGCCACGGCCCGCCGCCCACCCGGAACTCCGCCGCGTACGTCGTGTCCACACTCGGACTCACCCGCCCCCTGCTCAGATAACGATGGGTGACCTCCAGGTCCGGATACCTCGCCCCCGGCTCCGTCGTCCGCCGGGTCTCCCCGTCCCCGAACCGCCACCCGAACGACACCGGCCAGATCCGCAACTCCACCCGCCGACCCAACAGCCTGACCGTCCGCATGAACTCGCCGGGCTCGGTGTAGAAGTTCGTCTCGAAGTTCACCAACGTCCGCCCACCCGGCGGCTGCACCACCAGCTCCGACGCCGGCAGCGGGATACGGCGGAACGCGGCCGCCACCATGCCGGGGCTGACCTCAGCTTGCTGCGGCGGCTCGCCAGCCACAGGGCAATTCCTAACGGCGTTGGTCAGAGCGCCACTCGCCGTCACGTACGTCGTCAGCGTCATGATGTCGCCGCTGTCGCACGTGTCGACGACGCCACATGTCTGAGCGCCGCCCAGGGCGCAGACAGGCACTGTGAAGCTGTCGACAATGGGGTCGGTCGACGTCAACGTCTGCACACTTGAGTCGCTTCCCGACAAGGCGGATCCAGCTGCCGCCGTGAAGGCTTCGTTCCCTGCCGCTACCTGCGGTTCCGGTTTGCCCGGCCCGGGAACTGCGGCGGCCCGGTCGACGAAGAGCAGCGATAGGAGCAAGACCGCCACACACAGCCCAACCGGCGGCGGTCTCACTGCTCCCCCACCAAGAGGACACGCCAACCAGATGACGTGTGCTTGAGGATGGTCTGATAGGCGAGATCCCCGGCCTCGTAGTGGATGTCGCGGGACTCGCCCGGGTAGTCAACGACCTGGGAGCTGTTGGTCAGGGTGAAGATCACGAGCACCCGCTGGCTCGAATCAGCCAAGAACCGAGCCTGCAGATCCGAGATCGCCCCCTCCCCGCCACGGATCTCTCCACCCGCGCTGTAGATCTCAGTGATCGACTTGATTCCCGCCTCGCACGTCACACAGTTCTGCCCGAGAGACCGCAGAGAAGCGACGTTCCCGCTCTGCTGCGCGTAGTCGACCAATTCCCAGTAGAACTTCACGAACGCCTCAGCAGCGGCGGCATCCGAG